>NZ_JAJENU010000475.1:0-322 GCF_035615495.1 Lyngbya sp. CCY1209
CGACGCGAGATGAAAGAGGGCGCAAAGAGGGCGCAAACCTTGCGCCCCTACAGGGTTGAAAATTGAAGCGATCGCACTCTGAAAATTTGGCGATCGCCTCCATTTAACGCATCAAACCCAAACGAGCGATCGCATTTTTGTAGGGGCGTATGGCATAGGCCCCGATTTGATATTTCCCCGACGCGAGATGAAAATTGAAGCGATCGCACCCTTAAAATTTGGCGATCGCCTCCATTTGACGCATCAAACCCAAACGAGCGATCGCATTTTTGTAGGGGCGTATGGCATACGCCCTGATGTGATATTCCCCCGACGCGAGATG
>NZ_JAJENU010000476.1:0-436 GCF_035615495.1 Lyngbya sp. CCY1209
CTTACGTCTGAACCGTGACCCGTCTGCATATCCCAGACATTACATCTGGGCGTTGGCTTCTGGTCACATCTCACCCCCATGTGGCTTGCGCTTACACTTGTGGCTATAGCCTTCACTACTTGCCTAATCGACCATTAAGCAAGAGCCAACATGGGGTTATTTCGTTCCGTCTGTATGGGTATTCTATCCTTAGACTCATCCTATCCCCCAGTGTACTTTTAAGGGTCTATGTGGATAGCTCATCAAATCTTCCACTTTTCCACTTACTCATTCGAGCAGCACCGTAGTCAACCTGTTTTCGATACCAAATAATATTGAGGGTTCATGGCGGACGTTCACCTTCCGGTTAGTCATAGATAGTTGGCAGTGGTCGAGTTATTAGGAGCAGATTCTCCCTCATCGCCTTCCGTTCCCCGCTTCAATCCTAGGGTTGTGA
>NZ_JAJENU010000477.1:0-295 GCF_035615495.1 Lyngbya sp. CCY1209
CCTGCCGGAATGAAAAATATCGGCGCCTGCCGGAATGAAAAATATCGGCGCCTGCCGGAATGAAAAATATCGGCGCCGGACTGCCATAGCAATGGCAAATATTCGCGAAAAATTTTTCAGTCAAAGCCCCCAGAATTGGGGGTTTGGGGGCCAGACGATTCCCAGCCCCCAGAATTGGGGGTTTGGGGGCCAGACGCTAAAACTGTGCATTAGAAAGGAAATGGTGGGTTACGGCGCGGATGAAAAGTT
This sequence comes from Lyngbya sp. CCY1209, assembly GCF_035615495.1. Classification (GTDB taxonomy): domain Bacteria; phylum Cyanobacteriota; class Cyanobacteriia; order Cyanobacteriales; family Microcoleaceae; genus Limnospira. Next base: position 250 of record NZ_JAJENU010000477.1, read on the forward strand.
GTGGGTTTTTCCGAAAAATTACTGCCGCGCCTAACCCACCCTACTG
>NZ_JAJENU010000478.1:0-274 GCF_035615495.1 Lyngbya sp. CCY1209
TGTAGGTGATGTTGTCGGCGGTTTGCAGGTTGTCGGCGCTGCCGTTGTTGATGGTGATATCTGATACGTCGAACCCGCTGACGGCTTCGCCAAAGGTGGCTGTCACGGTGAAGGGGGCGTTGATTGTTGCTTCGGCGTCGGTGGTTAGGGTGACATCGGGGGCGGTGACATCGTAGGTGCGGGTCAACTGGACCGCAGCGGTGTTATCGTTTCCGGCGATATCCGCTGCCACATTAGCCGCGATATCCACGGTCACTTCCCCATCGGCGTCGGG
>NZ_JAJENU010000479.1:0-506 GCF_035615495.1 Lyngbya sp. CCY1209
ATGCATTCTTAGTGACCGTTGGTTTCGGCTTGCCGAATCCTTTGGTTTGACTAGACCTCGCCATTATTGCTACTCAAATCTCCATCTTACGTCTGAACCGTGACCCGTCTGCATATCCTGAACATTACATTCAGGCGTTAGCTTCTGGTCACATCTCACCCCCATATGGCATACGCTTACACTTGCGGCTGTTACCTTCACTACTTGCCTAATCGACCGTTAAGCAAGAGCCAATATGGGGTTATTTCGTTCCATCTGTATGGGTAATCCATCCTTAGACTCATCCTATCCCCCGGTGTACTTTTAAGGGTCTATGTGGATAGTGATGGGAGACTTCCACTTTTCCACCTACTCATTCGAGCAGCACCGTAGTCAACCTGTTTTCGATACCTAGTAGTTTCGAGGGTTCATGGCAGATGTTTACCTTTTGGTTAGTCATAGATGGTTGGCAGTGGTCGGACTATTGGTGGCAGATTCCACCTCACCGCCTTCCGTTCCCCGCTTCA
>NZ_JAJENU010000480.1:0-285 GCF_035615495.1 Lyngbya sp. CCY1209
GGGACAGGACGCAAAAGCTAGAAGGTTGCAGAGACTCCTGTTGAAGTCATACTACGCAAGGCTCTTAGCGGTAAGGCAAGTGACCCAAGATAACCAAGGCAAGAAAACAGCCGGAATAGATGGAGTGGTAGCAATATCCCCGAAACAAAGGTTTGAACTTACTGAGGAAATTAAAGGAAACTTCAAAGCCAAGCCACTACGGAGAGTCTGGATACCAAAACCCGGACGGGATGAAAAACGCCCGCTGGGAATCCCGACAATCCGAGACAGAGCCAAGCAAGCCTT
>NZ_JAJENU010000481.1:0-528 GCF_035615495.1 Lyngbya sp. CCY1209
AATCGACCATTGGACAAGAGCCAGTATGGGGTTAATTCGTTCCATCTGTATGGGTAATCCATCCTTAGACTCATCCTTTCCCCCGGTGTACTTTTAAGGGTCTGTGTGGATAGTTTAGCGAACCTTCCACTTTTCCACATACTCATTCGAGCAGCACCGTAATCAACCTGTTTTCGATACCTTATTGTTTCGAGGGTTCATTGCAGATGTTTACCTTCCGGTTAGTCATAGATGGTTGGCAGTGGTCGAGTTATTGGAAGCAGATTCTCCCTCATCGCCTTCCGTTCCCCGCTTCAATCCTAGGATTGTGAATCCTAAAACTGGGGGTGGCTATCGCCTCCTCTCTTGGGGATTGTTGAAGAATTGTTAAAATTCTCCACTTCTCCTTTTGACCCTGAGAGTTCCGACCTCATTTAGTATCCTGTGATACCAAATTTAGGAACATACAGATAGTTATAAGGCTGGTCAGGGGTGCGTCCCTTATATCCATCCAGAGGGATGAAAGCCTTACCAGGAAGTTATTTCGGG
>NZ_JAJENU010000482.1:0-14774 GCF_035615495.1 Lyngbya sp. CCY1209
ACGGTGGTAGCGATCGCGCGATCGCACTTTTGTTATAATCGGAATGCCTCCTGGCAGAGGCGATGAGTCAGTCAAATAGTTTAGAGAAAATTGGTGTCGGACATCCTCAAGCTATTGCCGGATTGCTTCAAGTTGTTGAAACCACTGAGGATGAAGAAACTCGCAGAGAGGCAACTTATAGTTTACAGAAAATTGGACAAGGAAACCTTCAAGCGATCGCCGGGTTGGTTTGAGTTATTGAAACCACTATAGACACCAATGTTTTAATCAGTATTAACCATTATGGTAGTTCAAGGGAATTTTAAATAGGTGTGCGATCGCTTTTTATTTCCCATTTTCGCTATTAGCTGAGGAATCAATTCCTCAGCGGGCCTGGTAATTCAACCCAAATCTCAATATGCGATCGCTTTTTATCATCCCACAAACTCCCCAATCATCTGCATCCAATTATGGCGACTGGGGGCGAACAAGGGGCAACATTCCCTTGTTTTTGCCCCGATAGAAGATTCATGATTGACCGTTATGGTGGTTAAACCTCATGGGAAATTGGTGGGTTACGGCGCGGATGAAAAGTTGTGGATTTTTCCGAAAAATTACTGCCGCGCCTAACCCCCCCGACTGAACCGGCACGGCTAAAAATGTGCTTTCGTGTAGGGTGGGTTAGGCGGCTGAAACTGATGCTGTGAAGGCAATATAGCAATCCGCCGTAACCCACCGTTTAAGGTGTATCAGTCCACTACTGGACTACAATTGACCGATCAATCGCAGTACAGAGTTTCGCGGGTTTCCCGTCCCGTCACTGGATTCGTCCCCTCGGCGACCTCGCAGAGCATTTCCTGCTGGTCCCGCCGCAACAGGACATCGGTGAAATCCGCCCCCGTGACGATCGCACCCTGAAAATCGGTATTATAAGCGAACGCCCCCTCCAGCACCGCATCGGTGAGGTTTGCGCGGATGAATCGGGCCGTGTCCAGGGTCGCAAACCGCAGGTCAGCCCCCTCCAGGTTCGCATCTTGCAGCTTGGCGCCGAACAGGCTGACACCCCGCAAGTCGCTGTGGCTGAAGTCGCTGCGGCGGAGGTTGGCGAAGTCGAACTCCGAATCCTTGAGATCCTGGTTGGAGAAATCCATATCGATCAGCGTCTGCTTTTCGTAATTTTCCGCCCGGGCGGGGGCGGGGGTGAAGGCCGCGGCGACCAGTCCGATCGCGATCGCCAAACTCAGCGCGATCGCACCGATGCGCGAAATAATACTCCGGTTCATAGCGGTTCGAGAAGAAAAACCCATGCTATCGAGTGTATGGAAAATCTATCATTTAGGATTTAGTGTACAGGGGAAGCGATCGGGAGGACAGAAAATGTCGCGCCAAATCGGAGAGTTGGGGGAAGAACTGGTGGCCCGGTGGCTGCGGCAAACCGGTTGGGAAATCCTTCACCGCCAATATCGCTGCCGCTGGGGAGAAATCGACCTGATCGCCGATCGCGCCCCCACCCTCATTTTCGTCGAAGTCAAAACCCGGAGTCGGGGCAATTGGGACGAAGACGGCGCCCTGGCCATCACCCCCGCCAAACAGGGGAAACTGATTCAAACGGCCGAACACTTTTTGAGCGATCGCCCCGACCTGAGTACCCGGCCCTGCCGGTTCGACGTGGCCCTGGTTCGGTGCGATCGCCCCACGAAAAAAGACCGGGTATCGACGCCATCACCGGCGATCGAACCCGGCCTACCCATCCCGATAGAGGGATATCACCTCACCCTCCAGAATTATCTCGAATCGGCATTCTGCTAGGGCGAGAAGACGGGGTGAAGGTCAATTTAAAACGCGCTACGCCAGCGCCTCGGGGCAGTAACCCAGACCCCGGACAAACTGGGTGCGAAATGCTTCGATGTCCTCCCGGTTGGGGATTCCGTGGGACACCACCGCCACCTGATAGCGGCGCATGACACTCAGGGGAGATTGTCCCGTTTCGAGTCCCCACAGGGCCATTTGAATGCGGATGTCGGGTTCGTAGGGAATTCCGAGTTCGTTCATGAACGCCCGAAAATTGCCGTGTTGGTGGGGGGTCAGATACTGACTCATCTTGACTTTGATAATCCAGCCATCGATCTGATGGATGACGGTCATAAATTTGACCGGCAGGTGAGCTTGAGTTTGCAGAAAATCCACAACTCTGAGTGTCAGACTCGTATTGGCAATGTAGTATAGATATTCCATGAGGTCTTCTCCCGCGTCTTGGTGTGTCCCGCCATCTGGCTGCAACCTTCTAGTTCCGATAGTCTGCAACCGAGCGACAGATGGACGAGATCGCTCCTTGCTGTCAGTGTCGATCGCGTGTCAAGGAAACTGGGCGGTTCAAACTGATACGATGTTCTCGAACGATTCGGGAATGGGTTTCAGTTCGCCGTTTCCCTTCTCACCGTCACTGCATCGGGTCAATGAGTATTGATACGGATGCAGTCGCTCGATCGGACAATGTGACAAGGCTATACTTATATGTTCGTGGGATATCGCCCTTTTTACTAGGGGAAAAGCCCCCGATCTGGCATGGGGGTTTCTACCCAACTTGTCGTGGGGGCGAGAAATTCAGGATTAGGAGTGACTGGAGTCGTGGACAACTCGGACACAAGTTTGCAAGCGTATCACTACGAATTACCGCCCGATCGCATCGCCCAAAATCCAGTCGTGCCCCGGGACGCTTCCCGCCTGCTGGTGGTGGATTCGCCCCATTCCCACCGCCACCGCCTGTTTCGGGATGTCCCCGACCTGTTGCAACCCGGAGACCTGCTGATCCTCAACGATACCAAGGTGCTGCCCGCCCGCCTCTACGGCCGCAAGAGTAGCGGGGCCGCAATCGAGATTTTGCTGTTGGAGGAGCGATCGCCCGATTGTTGGCTGGCGTTGGTGAAGCCGGGAAAACGCTTCAAACTCGGTTCTCAATTGGAATTCGACTCCCGAACCGGGGATGAGGTACTCCGGGCGACCGTTTTGGAAATCGATCCCGACACGGGGGGACGCCTGCTGAAATTCGAGGTTCCCGAAGGTCAATCTTTCATCTCCCGCCTCGACCAATTCGGCCAGATCCCGTTTCCGCCCTACGTCACGGACTCCGGGGCGTTGCCGGAACAGTACCAGACCATCTACGCCGATCGCCCGGGGGCCGTGGCCGCACCGACGGCGGGGTTACACTTCACAGATACCCTATTTGAACGATTGGAACAACGCGGCATCGATCGCGCCTTCGTCACCCTCCACGTCGGGGTGGGGACCTTCCGCCCCGTGGAAGTGGAGGACATCACCACCCACCAGATGCACGGCGAATGGGCCGAAGTTCCCCCGGAGACGGCGGAGAAAATTGCTCGAACCCGCGATCGCGGCGGGCGGGTGATCGCCGTGGGGACCACGGTGGTGCGGACCCTGGAGGGGACGGCGACGCTGCAAAATTCGGAAAACGGCCGGATTCAACCCTATTGCGGCCAGACGAATTTATTTATCTATCCGGGCTACCGCTGGCGGATGGTGGACGCACTGATCACCAATTTTCACCTGCCGCGATCGAGCTTGCTGATGCTGGTGTCGGCGCTGATCGGCCGGCGGCGACTATTAGAGCTCTATCAGGACGCCCTGGAACAGCCCGAAAACGACTTGGGAAACCGATATCGCTTTTACTCCTTCGGCGACGCCATGCTGATCCTACCCGAAGCGGTTCTGCAATCGGGCTAAAGCCCAACAACAGCAATCAACACCCTTCTCGTTGTTGCGCTTTAGCGCCTCGGTATCTGTGGGGGGCTAAAGCCCAACAACGTTTCCCGACTCCCCACTCCCGACTCCCGACTCCCCAAACAAAAACCGGACATCGGCACGAACCGACATCCGGCTAACGATCGCGCGATCGCCAATTTCCTACTCTTCGTCGTCCTCCTCATCTTCATTGGAAGGATAGACGAAGCTGGCCGAACGGCCGGTGAGGACGGATTTCCCGAGGGAGAGAGCTTTTTCAGCTTGTAATCTCGCTTTGCGCTTCCAAGTCGCCTTTCGCATATTCCGTTTGGACTTGGAGGTTCGTTTCTTTGGGACAGCCATGAGAGGATTTTACTCAAAATCAACAAGACAAACTCTTATAATAGCACGTCCCCACCGTTCAGGAGCGGGCGGAGTGCGATCGCGCCGAGAATTTTTGCCGAGATGACCGGGGTGCGATCGCGGACTCTATTTTCCCGCTTCCTTACCGAACCTGCATATACACCGCATCGGAGATCGTCGGAATTTCGGCGTACTGTCCCCGCGCGGATTGGACGATCCCGTAAATCACCGATGCCAAAATCCCCAAAAAGACCATGTTGTAGAGCGTTTCTTGGATGAACCCTTGCAAGGGGATAATTCTCAAAATCAAACTGCAGCCGATCACGATAATATCGAGTAAAATCGCCTGCATCGTATTGAAACGGATGAAATGGGGGATGTTTTCATTCCGCACCACCAGCATGAAGAGTGCAAAGAAAACGATCAGACCGGCAAAGGGAATGCGGTAGAGGAACAGTAGGGGACTCAGAGGAATCAGAATGATCTGTAGGATGGGAAATTGACTGAACAAAAATTGACCGAATGTCAGCCCATACACGAGGGGCAGCAAGTAGGGCAGACAAGCAAAAATGCGATCGCGAACGGTGGTAGTCCCGCGCCAATTCATAGTCACCTCTCCTGAGTGCGTCAGTTAACGAAAATTAATCTCTAGACTCAGGATAGCGCAGCGATGCCCGGAAGTTATTCTCCGAAGTGAGGAAATCAGTCGATATTGGCGATGCGGAATCCCATCTCGCACTCGTACTGGCCGGGTTTGTTGTCCCCGGGCTTGCGGATCAAGTGTCCGCAAGTGAGGTGTCCGCCGCGCCACCGGGGTTGACCGCTGCGATCGGCCAGCAAACAGCCCTGACAAACTTGGTGAGGCTCAATGATTTGATTTTCCATCATCATCACTAACATTATCATCCCTCCGGCCGATTTCTTAACCTGCCCTTTTATTTTATTTCACGATCCCGCCAAACCCGAGAAAGTGACTCACAACTTAACATTCCTGTCAAGCCGCCCGTTCCAACTAGAAGTCTGAAGGAAAGCGAGTTATGATCGTTAGTTTGTGGACGTGGGACGCTTTACCCTTCTCGCCGAGAGCGGCGGCAAGATCTCGATGCCGACACGAAAGCGGATATTCGCGACCGCGTTCACTGCAACATCCTAAGATTTGTCAGAAAGGGAAATTGATTGTGAGCGATACCAACCTGGACATCCTGGCTCAGACCGATCCGACCGTGACCGAATTGATCGGCAAAGAACTCCGGCGTCAGCGGGAGCATTTGGAACTGATCGCCAGCGAAAATTTTACCTCCCCGGCGGTATTGGCGGCCCAGGGGTCGGTTCTGACCAATAAATATGCCGAAGGCCTCCCGAACAAGCGATATTACGGGGGATGCGAATTTATCGACCATATCGAACAACTGGCGATCGATCGCGCCCGGGAACTGTTCGACGCCGCCCACGCCAACGTCCAGCCCCACTCCGGTGCCCAGGCGAACTTCGCCGTCTTCCTGGCCCTGCTGAAACCCGGAGACACGATCATGGGCATGGACCTGTCCCACGGCGGTCACCTGACCCACGGTTCCCCCGTCAACGTCTCCGGGAAGTGGTTTAATGTCTGCCAGTACGGCGTCAGCGCGGAAACCGAACAACTCGACTACGATCGCATCCTGGAACTGGCCAAAGAACACAAACCCAAACTGATCGTCTGCGGCTACTCCGCCTATCCCCGCACCATCCAATTCGACAAATTCCGGGAAATCGCCGACGCCGTGGGCGCCTACCTCCTCGCCGACATCGCCCACATCGCCGGGTTGGTCGCCACCGGCCACCATCCGAACCCTGTCCCCTACTGCGATGTCGTCACCACCACCACCCACAAAACCCTGCGCGGCCCCCGGGGCGGTCTGATCCTGACCCGCGATCCGGAATTGGGCAAAAAATTCGATAAAGCGGTGTTTCCCGGATCTCAGGGGGGACCGCTGGAACACGTAATTGCCGGAAAGGCCGTGGCGTTCGGAGAGGCCCTGAAGCCCGAATTTAAGACCTATTCCGGCCGGGTGATCGAAAATGCCAAGGCCCTAGCCGCCCAATTGCAGGAACGGGGTTTGAAAATCGTCTCCGGCGGGACGGACAACCACCTGATGCTGGTGGATTTGCGCTCCGTGGGGATGACCGGGAAAGTGGCCGATCGCCTGGTGGGCGAAATCAACATCACCGCCAACAAAAATACCGTCCCCTTCGACCCCGAATCCCCCTTCGTCACCAGCGGCCTGCGGCTCGGCTCCCCGGCCGTGACGACCCGGGGCATGGGAAGCGCCGAATTTGCCGAAATCGGCAATATCATCGCCGATCGCCTCCTGAACCCGGAAGACGAAGCCGTGAAAGCCGATTGCATCGGTCGCGTCGCCCAACTGTGCGATCGCTTCCCCCTCTACCCCCATCTCACTATCAAAGTCCCGGCTTTGACGTGACGGGTTGCGGAGTCCGCCGGGGAGGGGTGCGATCGCCCTTTCCCCATTGGCGAGGATCGGGTGTCAGAATCAGGGCGAAATATAGTAGACTCTGCCTGAACCTGCTGTTAGCTCCCATCCAAAACACAACTTCAGATGCCCTATCCTTTTTATCATCTGTTCGCCTTTGTGATCTCTGCCGTCATCGTTCTCTGGAGTACGCCGATCGTCAAAAAAATCGGCCTGAAAAGCGGGCGGGTGGACTTGCCGTGCGATCGCAAAGTACACCAGCGTCCGATGGTGCGTTTGGGGGGAGTGTCGATCTTCATCGGGACCCTGGTTGCGCTGCTACTGGTCTGGGGGTTGGGCGGTTTCATCGACTCCGGCGGCCAACCCCTCGCCCCGAAGCAAGAATATGAAATTTGGGGTGTCACCGTCGGCGGTATGGCGTTCTTTTTGATCGGGTTAGCCGACGACCTCTTCGGCCTGTCCCCCCTGACCCGCCTGCTGCTGCAAACCGCGATCGCCAGTCTGGCCTGGGGCGCGGGCGTCCGCATCGAATTCCTCGGCATCCCCTACCTCGGCGGACTCGTCCATATCGGCTTCCTGAGTTTGCCCGTCACCGTCCTCTGGCTGGTGGGGATGACCAACGCCATCAACTGGATCGACGGCCTCGACGGTCTGGCCGCAGGGGTTTCCGGCATCGCCGCCGTGGTCATGTTGATCGTGTCCCTGTTCATGAACCAACCCGCCGCCGCCCTCATCGCCGCCGCCCTGGCCGGGGGGGCCCTGGGGTTCCTGCGCTATAACTTCAACCCCGCCCAAATTTTCATGGGGGACGGCGGCTCCTATTTTATGGGGTTCACCCTGGCGGGGGTGGGGGTGATCGGTTTGGTGAAAACCACCGCCGTCACTGCGGTCCTGCTCCCCTATCTAATTTTGGCGGTTCCGATTTTGGATATGTCGGCGGTCATCTTTGAACGGCTGCGACACGGGAAGTCCCCCTTCGCCGCCGACAACCGCCATCTCCACCACCGACTGCTGCAGGCGGGTTTGTCACAACGGCTGACGGTTTTGTTTATCTATTCCCTGACGCTGTGGGTGGGCAGTTTGGCGTTGGCGTTCTCCGGTTTTCCCAGCGGCGTGACCTACGCCCTGGGGGCGACGGGATTGTTGGGCTATACCAGTTGGAAGGCGCTCAAACGGGTGAGATAGAATCGTTAAATTTCGGTGTTGTCCTGCGTTGAATGGCTGAATCCATGAGTGCTGAAATTATTTGTGTCGGGACGGAATTATTGCTCGGCGACATTCTCAATACGAACGCCCAATTTATCGGACGAGAGTTGGCGATGTTGGGCATCCCCCACTATTTTCAAACCGTCGTGGGGGACAACCGGGAACGGCTGAAACGGGCGATCGCGATCGCCTCGGAACGCTCCCAACTGCTGATTTTTACCGGCGGTTTGGGGCCGACGCCCGACGATTTGACGGTGGAAACCATCGCCGATTTTTTCGAGACTCCCCTGATTGAAAAACCGGAAATTCTCGAAGATATCGCCCACAAGTTCGCCCAACGGGGGCGGGAGATGGCGCCGAGCAACCGCAAACAGGCTTTGATTCCCGAAGGGGCCGATATCCTCTACAATCCCATCGGCAGCGCCCCGGGCATCATCTGGCAACCTCGCGGCGATCGCCTCACATTACTGACGTTCCCCGGGGTACCGGCGGAAATGAAGCGGATGTGGGCGGAAATTGCCGTCCCCTACCTGCGAGAACAGGGGTGGTGCGGCCAGACGATTTACAGTCGCACGCTGAAGTTTTGGGGGATTTCGGAGTCGAGTTTGGCGGAAAAAGTGTCTCACCTGCTGGAGTTGGGCAATCCGACGGTGGCACCCTATGCAAATTATGGGGAAGCCAAATTGCGGATTTCGGCCCGGGCGACATCGGAAGCGATCGCCCGGGAGTCGATCGTCCCGGTGGAGGCGGAGATCCGGCAGATCGCGGGTTTGGACTGTTACGGCATCGACGAAGACACCCCCGCCTCGGCGGCCGGCCGACTGCTGCGGGAGCGGGGGCAGACCCTCGCCGTCGCCGAGTCCTGCACGGGGGGCGGATTGGGGGCGATGATGACGGAGATTCCCGGCAGTTCGGATTATTTTTGGGGCGGGATCATCGCCTACGATAACCGCGTCAAACAAGAGTTATTGGGGGTGAATCCCGCCGATTTGGAGCGGTTGGGGGCGGTGAGCGATCGCGTCGCCGAACAGATGGCCGCGGGGGTGCGATCGCGCCTCGGCAGCGACTGGGGATTGAGCGTCACCGGCATCGCCGGCCCCGGCGGGGGGACGGAAACCAAACCCGTGGGGTTGGTTTATATCGGACTCGCCCAGCCGGACGGGACGGTGGAAGCCCGGGAATTTCGCCTGGGAGTGCGGCGGGAGCGGACTTGGGTGCGACGGGTGAGCATCTGGAACGCGATCGACTGGCTGCGGCGTCAGTTGACAATTGATCGGTGATAATTGACAATTAATCAGGGTCAATTCCCCCTTGCCTTGCATAATTTGATGAAGATTCGTTATGATTGAGCTATGGCTAGTCTGCTAGTCCATCGTCGGGCATATCCGTTCTGCCGAGGGCAGACACCGCAAGCGCAAGATTTGCCCGTTCCTAAAAAGAAAAGTCGGGCTTGCCTGAATCGTGAAGAACATCAAACGTCAGTCAAGTCAACTCGCCGATCTGTAAAAAGGAGCCATTTTTGCAATGGAATACATTGAAAAGGTGCTGGAAAAACTGAGGGAATGGGCGCGTGAGCTAATCGAAGCATTACTCGGTCCGGAAGCGCAACCCGAGGCAGAACCGATTCCTGTTCCCGTCAAAGATTATCCCCACCGGCGGCGGTAAGCCATTGAGTACAAAGCAGCCACTAAGGATTTGGAAAATTGTTGAGCATTCTGGTGCTGCACGGCCCGAACTTGAACCTGCTGGGTAAGCGGGAGCCGGGTATCTACGGAAAAGCGACCTTGAGCGATATCGACCGACTGCTAGAGCAGGAGGCGGTGTCGCTCAAAGTCGAGGTTGTGACTCGGCAATCCAATCACGAAGGAGTCTTGGTGGATGCCATTCACGCCGCAGCCGGACATCACCAGGGCTTGTTGATCAACGCCGGAGCCTACACCCACACCAGTATCGCCCTGCGGGATGCCATTTCCGCCGTTCAAATTCCCACCGTCGAGGTTCACCTCAGCAATATTTACACCCGCGAACCCTTCCGACACCACTCATTGATCGCCCCGATCGCGATCGGTCAGATCAGCGGGTTCGGGGCCGACAGCTATGGTTTGGGGTTGAGGGCGCTGGTCAACCACCTGCGATCACGATCGGACGCTCAAAGCTGAATCTTCATGGACTACCCACTCTCGAAACGGTTTCAGGGGGCCTTGCTGGGAGCCATCCTTGGCGGCGACCTCGCCGAGCGATGGCTGCGGCCGGCATCCCCCGTCAGTTCCGGGGCCGAGTGTTCGGGCGTCGAGTCCCGCGATCGCCCTCAATCCGAACCTCGGAATTGGCAGGCGTCGGTCATCGCCCTGACCGAAAGTTTAATTCAAAACCGGCGGTTCGACGTCGCCCGCCGCCGTCAAATTTTGCCAACTGAAACGTCAAATCCCGCGTCCGCCCCGACACCGGGGGAAGCCGCGATAATTGCCCTCCCGGTCATCCTATTGTTTCACGAAGATGCGGCGGAACTCCGGCGGCAGTTGGGGCGACTCGCCGAACTCTGGCCCGATGCCGAGAGTGGCGAACGGGAAGCGGCGATGCTGGCGATGGGGGCTGCGATCGCCGAGATCCTGCGAACCCCGGCCGATACCCGGCACCTGCTGCCGTCCCTGTTAGAGACATTATCTCCGCAAACGCTCCTGCGGCGACAACTCGAACGGGTGCACCTCGGGCTGACTCAATCCGCCACCCTCGCGGAGATGGAAAACCGCCTCCCCGCCCCCGAGGATGCGGCATTGGCCCTGGGATTGTACTGCTTTGCGAGCACCCCCCTCGACCCCGACTTGACGCTGCGACGGGCGGCGCGGGTGCGGTGGCAACCCGGGCTGACGGCGACCCTCGCTGCCGTCCTGTCGGGCGCCCACAACGGTCTGTCCGGCATTCGAGCCGCCGGTCGGTTAGCCCGGGACGGAGACACTCACATCGACGAAGGGACGCTCCTCGGGCTCGCCAAGACATTAGCGGACACCTGGGCTGGCATCGAACCGTCAGCCGGCCCCTCCGATTTCCCGAATCCGGTGGTGACGGCGGTCCCCCAAACTTTCTAGGGAGACAAAAATCGCCCCAACCTCGCTCATGTGCCTCCTTGGCGGAAAATGGGAGTCCAAAATTTGAAATCGATACCTTAGAATTAATTATGATACGGCTGCTCGACCCATACCGTCCAGCTTAAAATTCGATATAGATGAATAGGTTCCAGTCAATCACGCGACAGATCGAACGGCTTCGCAGTCAGACTCGCCACTCGTCATCGCGAGAACGAACGGTTGAGGCCGGAAATAGCAGCCCGTCTCGAAATCGATCGCGGCGATCGCCCGAGGAGCAACCCAAAGCGAAGGCTGGGCCAACCGGCGGCAGCTCCAACTTGAAGACGAAGCGATCGCCCCAGGTCGGTTCCCCCCTACTGTTGGTCGTGGCGGTCGTCTCCCTCACCGGCGTGATGGGGGTGCGCTTTTACAACCAACCCAAACTATCGGTGGGGCGCCAAGCCCCGGAAACCTTCGTCGCCCCCCTCGACGCCAGCATCCCCGACGAAAAAACCACCGAAGAAAAGCGGCGGGCCGCTCAAATCGGGGAAGTCTCGGTGCTGGTCATCGACCCGACCATCGACCGCGACATCCTGCAAAAAATTCGGGCGGTGATCGAACAGGTCGATCGGTTGCGAAAAGTCGCCGGCCCCTTTCCCTACGCCAATACCGGCATTTTATCGACCGACACGCAGATCTACATTCGCAGCCTGCCCGAATGGCAGTGGCGAGAACTGCTCGATCGCGTCGAGCAAAGCAGCATCGCCAACAATCTCGTCAACCCGGAAGCCCCCGAAGCCAAAAAATCGGCCACCGAAAAGTTTGCCGGCGACGTGGAGTTCGAGCGACTCCGGCAACAGGCTGACCTGCAACTCGACCGCTACCGGATGCGGGCATCCGAAGAAGCCTTCACGGCCGTGATCTCGAAAATCTCGGACGCCCGCCGCGACTATGCCAAGGCCTTGAACCTCCTGTCGGAACAACAGACGGCGGGGGAGGAGGAACTCTACGATCGCGAGATCTTGAATGTGTCCGATACCGTGTGGCTGCGGACTCAATCGGGCCTGCGGTCGGTGGCGCGAGAAATGCTGGCCCAAGGCATCGCCCCGGGGCTGCCCGACGACATTCTCAGACAGGCGGTCAGCCTGCACATCCAAGATGTCGATGAGGTCCCCCTGCAAACCCAAGGGTTTGCCCACCGCGTCTTGACCGAATTCCTGAAACCCAATTTGATCAAAGATCCGGTGGCGACCCGCCGCCGCGCCGAACTTGCCGCCCAAAAGGTGGAACCCGTGATCGTGAACGTCAAGAAGGGGGATGTGATCGTCACCGCCGGGGAAACCATCACCCAGCGGCAATTTGTGGCGCTCGACTATTTCGGCAAGAGCGAACGGGGCGTCAACTGGAAGGGATTGATGGGGTTCGTGTGCCTGGTGGGCGGCGCCATCGGCATCGTGCTTTTGGTGCAAAGGCGCTTTCGCCCCGGCTTGCGCCGCCGGGATTACTTATTGTTGCTGCTGTTGACCGTGAGCACGCCACTGTTGGTGCTGTTGAAAATGCCGGCCACCAGCCTGCCAGCCGTGGGCCTGTTGACCGGGAGTTTTTACGGGTCCGCCGTCGGGGTGACGGTGGTGGGCCTGCTGTCGGCAATCTTGCCCGTCGGCATGGAAATTGAGATGATCCCCCTGGTGGCCAGCGCGGCGGGGGGGATTTTGGGCAGCTTGCTGGCGGGACAGTTGCGATCGCGCGAAGAATTGGCCCTCCTGGGCGGCGGCGTCGGCCTGACTCAGGGGGTGATTTACCTGGTCGTCACCCTCATGGTCAGCTCGACGGCCAGCGCCATTTGGTACGTCTTGCTGGGCGATGTCGCCTTGCAGTCCCTGGAAGGGTTGGCCTGGAGTATCGTGGCCTTGGGGTTGAGTCCCTATTTGGAACACGTCTTCGACCTGATCACGCCGATCCGGCTGGCCGAACTGGCTAACCCCAACCGCCCCCTGCTGAAACGGTTGGCGACGGAAGCCCCCGGCACGTTTCAGCATACGATGTTCGTGGCGACCCTGGCGGAGGCGGCGGCGGGGGCCCTGGGCTGCAATGTGGAACTGGTGCGGACCGGGACACTCTACCACGATATCGGCAAGATGCACGACCCCCTCGGATTTATCGAAAATCAGATGGGCGGACCCAACAAACACGACGCCATTGACGACCCCTGGAAGAGCGCGGGCATCATCAAAAAACACGTCAGCGAAGGGCTGGCGATGGCTCGGAAATGTCGCCTCCCCAAAGCGATTCAGGCCTTCATCCCGGAGCATCAGGGCCAGATGTTGATCGCCTACTTCTACTACCAGGCCCAGCAGCGGGCTAAGGAAAATGGCGATCTGATCGTCAGGGAAGAGGATTTTCGCTACGATGGACCCCGGCCTCAGTCTCGGGAAACGGGGATCGTCATGCTGGCGGATTCCTGCGAGGCGGCGTTGCGATCGCTCAAAGATGCCACCCACGAAGAAGCCCTGCAGATGGTCAACAAAATTCTCCGCGCCCGCTGGCAGGACAACCAACTCGCCGATTCCGGACTCACCCGCGAGGACATGGGAAAAATTGCCGAAATCTTCGTCCGCGTGTGGGAACAGGTCAACCACAAGCGGATCGCCTACCCCAAGGGGGTGTTCGGCTCCCGCTGACGGGGGAAATGGGCGATCAAGGTGTCTAAGTCGATACTTTGAGTTTCCTCCCTACGACCGACTCCCTACTCCCTTTTCTGGGTTTTGTAACGACATGAGCGCTCACTGCTATACTTTCCGGCGATCAGGGACGCCAGATCGGTTTGTCCCAATTCCAGGAAACCGAGTTTTTCGGGGGAAGCGACGGGGGTGAGGTGGAGGCGGACTTCTTCGATGCCGAAGTTTTGGCCGAGGGCGGTTTGAATTTGGGCTATGAGACGATCGCGATTTTCCCCTTCCGCTTCTATTTTTAGGGTCGCCGTCAGGAATCGATGACCGGGTGCGATCGCCTCCAGGGCGAGATCTTCGACCGCAGCCACCCCCGCAAATTCCGCGATCGCCGCCGCCACGGCCTTTTCATCCCCGTCGGGGAAACCGGATGTCAGCAGCATCTCCAAACTGCGGCGGATCAGGGGCACGGCCCCCAAACCCACCGCCGTCGCCACTCCCAAACCGATGGCCCCGTCGGCCCAATTCCAGTGCCACTTCCAAATCGCGATCGCGGCGACGATGGCCCCCACGGAACTCAGGGTATCGGCGGCGACGTGGAGGAGGACTCCCCGCAGGTTGATGTCCGTTTGACTATCTCGGTGCAGCAGCAGGAGGTTGAAGCCGTTCACCCCCAACCCGACGATGGCGGTGACGAACATCGGCCCGCTGAGGATGGTTTCGGGGGGGTGTTGCAAGTGTCGGACTGCCTCCAATGCGATCGCGCCGGCCATAACCACCAGTCCCACCCCGTTCACCAATGCGGCCCAAACCTCGATCCCGACTTTCTCGGGGTTGTGGGGCGATCGTCGGGCCGTCCAGGCGGCAAAAATTGCCAATGCGATCGCAAACCCGTCCGCGGCCATGTGACCGGAATCGGCTACCAGCGCCAAACTGTGACTCGCCCACCCCACCGCAGCTTCAATTCCGGCAAAACCGGCGATCGACATCAACGCGATGCCCAACAGCCGCAATTTGTGGGGGGAAGTGGAAAAGGCGATCGACTGGCAGTAATAACAACTCGGGGACTCAAAACGCTTCATCGAGGCATCTGGTTTGAACTCAATTCAAACGATAATTCGGGCGATCGCACCCCACAACCGGGAAAGAATTGTTGGGGAAGGAATTTTAGATTGTAGGGGCGCGGCGTCTTGCGCCCTAATTTATTAGGGGTCGAGAGAGAAGTCACCTTCTCCCCCTCCCATTCAAAACCGTGCATGAGATTTTCACCTCACACGGCTCCT
>NZ_JAJENU010000483.1:0-228 GCF_035615495.1 Lyngbya sp. CCY1209
TCGTTCCATCTGTATGGGTATTCCATCCTTAGACTCATCCTTTCCCCCGGTGTACTTTTAAGGGTCTGTGTGGATAACTAATCTAAACTTCCACTCTTCCACTTACTCATTCGAGCAGCACCGTAATCAATCTGTTTTCGATACCCAATGTTTTCGAGGGTTCATGGCGGATGTTTACCTTTCGGTTAGTCATAGATGGTTGGCAGTGGTCGAGTTATTAGGAGCAGA
>NZ_JAJENU010000484.1:0-17253 GCF_035615495.1 Lyngbya sp. CCY1209
GGACGGCTTGCAGCGCCCCCAGAAATAGCAATCATGAGCGAACCATTATAATCGGCATCACCAATCCAACCACAGTTGCTGCATTTGAACCGTTTGCCGCTGCGCTCTCCAATATGAAGGCAGCAATGACAGGTTTGCGACGTGTAGGCCGGATTGATCGTCATCAAAGGGATGCCTGCCACCAGTGCTTTATAGGTCAGAAACTGCCTCATTTGATAAAACGCCCAACTATTGGAGCGACGACGTTCAGTTGGACTGCGCCGCTGTTTGTTGGTGCGTTCTCTGATACCAGTCAAATCTTCCAAAACAATGGTGGCGTTCAGCGCCGCGGCTGTATCTACAATGCGTCTGCTGATCCTATGGTTCACCCAGACTTGAAAGCGCCGTTCTTTGCCGGACAGCCGTTTCAGGAGGCGTTTTGCCCCTTTCGTGCCCTTCCTTTGAATCGACGCTCGAACACGAGCCAATTTGTCACGAGTATTTTTGACTGGCTCACCACTCCACTTTTGACCATCGGACGTAACCGCGATGTCAGTTCGTCCCAGGTCAACACCCAGAAAATTAGTGGTTTTAGGGTTAACCTCCTGGTTGGCATAGTTGCAAGCATCAGCGAACGCCTGAAGCGTCGCCTCAAGATTAGAGGTTTGCTTCGGGGTCGGTTGAATCTTGCCAACTACGGTTAAGACCTGCTTCACGAGTCAAAAATACTCACATATGAACATAATACACCAAGGCGACTCAAGTCGCCGTTCGTTTTTCCTCCCTGCGCTAAAGCGACAGGGCTTCCAAACGTATCGAGTCATCTTCCGTGATGGGAGATCTGGGTGAGGTGGTCGATACAGGACCCCATGAGAAAGTAAACCACGACCATCGCGGCGGCGGAAATGGCCACCAAAATCCCCGCCAGGACGAAGGAAAACTCCCGATAGCGGGCGGCTTGCTGCATCAGATGCACGGACCAGGCCACCAGGGCGACGTCAATTATTAGAATAGGAATCAGCATAAGTTACGTTTCGTAACATTTCCTCTATTCTAACAGGAGTTTTGTAACTGAGCCGAGATTCAAAAATTTCCTCGGGCGGTGCGAGCAACCCCCCGAGGGGAGGAACTTACAGGGGTTGCGGGTCGAGATTTCGGGTCGGGATCTGGCGGTCGGCCAGATAAGATTTGATTTCCGAGACGCTTAACTGTCCGTAATGTAAGAGGGAGGCCAGCAGGGCGGCTTCGGCCCGTCCCTGGGTCAGGGCTTCGTAGATGTGCCCGCAGGTGCCCGCCCCCCCCGACGCGATCACCGGAATTTCGACAGTTTCGGCGATGGTTCGGGTCAATTCCAGGTCGTAGCCGGCTTGGGTTCCGTCCGCGTCCATACTCGTCACCAGAAGCTCTCCCGCGCCCCGTTTCGTCACTTCCTGCGCCCAGGCGATCGCGTCCAAGCCCGTATTTTCCCGGCCTCCCCGCACGAAAACGTCCCAACCGGGATTTTCCGGGTCGGTGCGGCGGCGGGCGTCGATCGCGACTACAATACACTGGGCACCGAAGCGATCGCTCGCCCGATTGATAAATTCCGGGTCGCGAACCGCCGCCGAGTTGATACTGACCTTATCGGCCCCCGCCCTTAACAAATTTTTAATTATCTCTAAGTTTTGGATACCCCCCCCGACGGTGAGGGGGATGAACACCTGTTCGGCGGTCCGGTAGACCACATCGATGATGATGTCCCGGTCTTCGTGGGTGGCGGTGATGTCCAGAAACACCAACTCATCGGCCCCCGCCTCGTTGTAGGCGGCGGCCAATTCCACCGGATCTCCGGCATCCTTGAGATCGACAAAGTTGACACCCTTGACCACCCGGCCCGCCTTCACATCCAGACAGGGCAAAATTCGTTTCGCCAGCATCGCAGTTCCTCAAACATCGGGGAAAAATTTTTCCCTATACAGTTTATATGAAGAGGGAATCGGGAGTCGGGAGTCGGGAGTCGGGGATGGGGGAAAATCTAAAATCTAAAATCTAAAATCTAAAATTCCATAAATTCCACAAATTCCATAACGGGAATTTGCTGTCGGAACCGGATCGATCGCCTCTGATCAGAAGTAGGGAATGTCGCAGATGTTCGGAAGGTTGGGGATGAAGCGAATTCGGAAGGGGTTGAGTGCGGCTATTGTCGGAATGGCGGCGATATTGATATTTTCAGGAAATGCGATCGCGCTGATGGCGGACCAAATCGATCGCCTCAGCCGCCGCATCACCGTCCGCATCGACGGCATCAATCCCGGTTCCGGGGTGATTATTGCCAGGGAAAATAATGTTTACTACGTCCTTACCGCCAACCACGTCGTTCGCAGTCCCGACGAATACACCATCGTCACCGACGGCGGGGAACGGTATCCCCTCAATTACGATCGCGTGATCAAATTGCCGGGAATCGATTTAGCTTTGTTGCAATTCGAGAGCGATCGCACCTATCCCGTCGCCGAAATTGCCGATTATAACTATGATGCCGACTCGCGACATATTTTTATTTCCGGCTGGCCGGAATCCCGCGATCGCCAATTTACCGCCGGGTTGCTGGTGAGCGAAGCCTACAAACTCGCCTTCGTGAAAGAACCCTTTTCCCGGGGTTACGATTTGTTTTATACCAATTTGACGGGGTTGGGAATGAGCGGGGCACCGATTTTGGATACCGAGGGCCGGGTGATCGGCATCCACGGGATGACGGAGGGTCAGATCCTCTACGATGAAACGACGCGAATGAGCGATCGCGTTTTGGTGGGGTACAGTGCGGGGATTCCGATTCGGCGATTTTTGCAGGCCGGAATTCGACTCAATTTGAACGTCAGCAGCGGCGAACCGCCGAGTCCCACGGCCGAAGAATTGGAGGCTATTTCGCGATATTTGCAAGTTCCGGAAGTGGACGATCGCTTCAGTGCGGTGGATTGGACGAACCGGGGAAACCAATTATATCGCTTGGAACGGTGGCGGGAGGCGTTGGAAGCCTTTGAACGGGCGATCGCTTTGCAGGCGGATTTTTACCCGGCTTGGTACGGTCGGGGGAATGCGTTATCTTCCTTGGGGCGGTACGATGAAGCGATGCAATCCTACGATCGCGCCACCCAACTCCATCCCAACTTTTATCCGGCATGGCGCGATCGCGGGGCGGTATTGATGTCCCTGAACCGGACGGATGAGGCGTTGCAATCTTTTGATCGCCTGATCGAAATCAAACCGGAGGATTACGGGATCTGGTATTTGCGGGGAAACCTGCTGATGAACCGGCGGCGGGACTACCGGGGGGCGGCGGAATCTTATGATCGCGCGATCGCTCTCAAACCCGATTTTATCCCGGCTTTGATGGCCCGGGGGGAGGCTTTATTTCGCCTCGGAAATTATGAGGGGGCGATGGTATCGGTGGAAAATGTCCTCGATCTCGACCCCGAATTGGGGGAGGTTTGGGTGTTGAAAGGGGCGATTTTGATGGAGTTGAGGCGGTATGGGGAAGCCCTCAATGCCTACAGTCGCGCCATTGAAATTGATGCTAATAATGCCCGGGGGTGGTTCGGGAAGGCGATCGCTTTGGCCCGACTCAACCGCGATCGGGAGGCCAGAACCGCCGCCATGCAGGCGTTACGCATCAATCCGGGCGATCGGGATATTATCGAGTTTTTGCGACGATTTCGAGAAACTGATACCGATTATCGTTGAACGGTGATGCGAGCTCCTATTTCCGTCCGCAGATTACGCAGATTACACAGATTATTGATTGCACTCCCCTCGCCCCAAATTGGGAGAGGGGTTGGGGGTGAGGGCTAATTTGCACTCCCCTCCCCCAAAATTGGGGGCTAATGTAATAGCAAAACCGGACAGTGGGCGAGGCGGGCCACCTGTCCGGCCACCGACCCGATCAAAACCCGTTTAACCCCCGTGTAGCCGTGGGTGGGCATGACGATCAATTCGATGCCCTTATCTTTTGCATAGTCTACAATTTCATGGCTGGGAGTGCCGATCGCAATTTGAATTTGAACCCCCTCGTAGCCGCGTTCCTGCAATTGGGTTTTCAGGGCGGCTTCGGCGTGTTGTCGGCGGGATTCGGAACTGACGGCTTTCCAAACCATCCCCGGTTCGGCGGGGTGCAATTTCGGCAAGACGTGCAGGACGTGAACTTGGGAGATATCTTTGACAAATTCTCGGGCGGGTTCGAGGGCGCCGAAAGACAGATCGGAGAAATCTGTCGGGACGAGGACTGCTGTTTTTTGAAGCCAATTCATATTAATTTTTTCTCTAATTTTTCAATCTCTGGCAATTGGCGATCGCATCCGATGGGAACGATCCCCCTAAATCCCCCTTCACAAGGGGGACTTTGATTCCCGATCGTACCTCATCGGCGGGAGAAATGCTATATTATTTTCAATTCCAGAGGTCGGCTCGGGCAAATATCGCCGGTCATTTCCTGACGGAGAAATCGTCATCAATTAGTCTGTCGCGCGCCATCGCCTTGTCGAAGCAATTGGAATCGGCATCATTACTTATGCAGAATTGCTTGATCCGAAAATATAACGGCAGTACAAGGGTTTTTGATCCGGGTCAATCTTTGGAATCATGGATATAATCATCGGTTTTCAGGGTGTTGAATTGGCATCCAGGTGAATCTCAACTTTTGCCCCCCAGTTGAGCTCCAATTGCAATTGGGCGCTGTCTCCGTTGGCGGCAATTTCCACCCAGCCGTGGGAACCGATCAGGGTCAGGAGGCTGCCGGGGTGGATGTCGCCGTAGGTTTTGCGACTGGGAATGACGGTGGGTCTGGGGGAGGTGGGAAATGTCACCGTCCAGGATGTTCCCGCCACCCGATCGCCCGGAATATTTGTAATTAAATTGCCGAAGCGATCGATATGTTGGATGCAGCCTGCGATGATGTTTTTTGTTTGTTTTGGATCGGGTAAGGAAAGGTCGGCGAGGGTGTCGCGATCGATGGGCGTCCCCAATTTTTCAATGGGAACGCCGCGGGCGAGGTGGGCGCCGGCGGGGGTGAAAATATCCCGGCCGTGAAAGGTGGTGCTGGGGTTCGGAGTTCGCCAATAGTCGGGGTTGTTCAATTCGATGGCGGTGATGATTTCCTGTTGTTTGATAAGACCGCCCAACAAGCCGTTATCCGGTCCGACGAGATAGCCGGTGGACAGTTGGATCGCGATCGCCCGCCGCCGGGTGCCCACGCCGGGATCGATGACGGCGACGTGAACGGTGCCCTCGGGAAAGTAGGGGTAAGCGTTGATCAGACAAAACCGTCCGGCTATGATATTTTGGGGGGGGATCTCGTGGGTGAGGTCGATGACGGTGAGGGTGGGGTCGATCTGGGCGACGACGCCTTTCATGATGCCGACGTAGACATCGTTGAGGCCAAAATCCGTGAGTAGGGTGACGATCCGGGATGGAGACATGGCAAGATTGCGAACGCTGAATATTACAATAGCGGGAGATTGAGATGCGATCGCACTCCGATCCGGGATGCGCCACAAAAGCCGCGATCGCCGGACTCCTCCCCAGCCACTCCCGCCCGCATTTAGACCAAACTGTACGGTCTGATTGTCTCGGCGGAGGCGGGGGGTTGGCAACATTCCTTTACAAAACGCCAAAAAAGTTAATAATGTTTTTTTTGATTAACGGGACGTTAACTCGGGGGCAAAACATTCTAAATTAAGAGGGAGGCTAATCTCGATCTCCAACATTTGCATTGAGACTGTATTAACTTCATCGGCGTTGGAAGGGGGATGAGCCATTCTGTACTGTATAACCATTGTTGAAAGAGCATCGAACGTGGATTTCAATTCCGAACCCAGGAGCGCGGTCGCAGAGCCAGACCGGCATTAAGTATCATCATTTGTTGTATCCGTCAATACCCAATTTGACCGATTTGTAATCTTAACCAAATCTTAATGTTTTCGGGTCGCGTTTTGCGATCGCCGTGTCCAATTTCGGAACCTTATTAAATCTCAGATGATGTTCTTCCTTGAGGAGATCTTCCGATGAAAAATAACGTCACTTCAGAAAACCGTAATGTCGCAATTGTCGGCCCCTATTTGAGCGGCAAAACCGCCCTGCTGGAGAGCCTGTTGTTCGCAACCGGAGCCGTCACCCGCAAAGGGACGGTTAAAGAGGGCAACCGCCTGGGGGACGGTGTCGCCGAGGCTCGCGATCGCGATATGAGCGTCGAAGTGAATGCCGCCAGTACCGAGTACGGCGGCATTCACTTTACCTTCCTCGACTGCCCGGGTTCGGTGGAATTTGCCCAAGAAACCTACAACGCTTTGATCGGAGCCGGACTAGCCGTCATCGTCTGCGAAGCCGACCCGAGCCGCATCCTCACCCTATCCCCCATTTTCAAGTTCCTCGACGACTGGGAAATCCCCCACATCGTCTTCATCAATAAAATGGATCGCGCCTTCGACGACGAAGAGGGCTGCACGACCAACTTTTTAGAGTTGTTGAACGCCCTAAAAACGGTGTCCGCCCGCCCGATCGTGCCGCAGCAATACCCGATCGCCAAGGGGTCTGAATTGGTCGGTTTTATCGACTTGGTGACGGAACAGGCCTACCACTACCACCCCGGCGCACCCTCCGACCCGGTGCCGATGCCCGAAGACCTCAAAGAGTTGGAACACATGGCCCGTCAGGAAATGTTGGAGGAACTCTCCAACTTCGACGACCACTTACTAGAAGAACTCCTCGAAGAGATCGAACCGCCCCAGGAAGAAATCGTCACAGATTTGAAAATGGAGTTGGGCGCCGATCTGATCGTCCCCGTCTTTTTGGGGGCGGCGGAGTTGGAATACGGGGTGCGATCGCTCCTCGATGCCCTGGTGCGGGAGGCTCCCGAACCCGGCCTGACGGCCGAACGGCGGGGACTCAAAGCCAAAGACGACTTCCCCATCGCCCAAGTTCTGAAAACCTTCTACACCCCCCAGGGCGGCAAACTCTCCCTGGTGCGGGTCTGGCAGGGGGAACTGACCGAAGGCATCGTCCTCAACGGCATCCGGGCGGCGGGGATGTACCGCCTGATGGGACAGCAAACCCAAGGTGTCCAGACCGCGAAAACCGGGGAAATCGTCGCCCTCGCCCGGATGGAGGGCATCCAAACCGGCGACACCCTGACCACGGAACCTGATCGCCTCAAAGATCCCCTGCCGAAAGCCGAGGTTCTGCCCCCCGTCTTCGCGTTGGCGATCGCCCCCGAAAACCGCAAAGATGAAGTCAAACTCAGCGCGGCCCTCAGTAAAATGATGGAGGAAGATCCCTCCCTCGCCTGGGAACAGCAGGGCGACACCCACGAAGTCATCCTCTGGGGACAGGGCGAAATTCACCTGCGCGTCACCCTCGATCGCCTGCGCCGCAAGTACAATCTGCCCATGACCACCCACGCGCCCCGGATTCCCTACAAGGAAACCATCCGCGGCAACACCAGCTCCCACGGGCGCTACAAGCACCAGAGCGGCGGGCACGGACAGTTTGGGGACGTCTACCTCGACATCACCCCCCTGCCCCGCGGCGAAGGGTTCAACTTCAGCGAAACCATCGTCGGCGGCGTGGTGCCGAAACAGTACATCCCCGGCGTGGAAATCGGCGTGCGGGAGTACCTGGAACAGGGGCCCCTGGGATTCCCGGTGGTGGATGTCTCCGTGACGCTCACCAACGGCTCTTACCACTCCGTTGACAGTTCCGAACAGGCGTTCAAACAGGCGGCGCGGCTGGCCATGCAGACGGGGATGGCCGAGTGCAACCCCACCTTGCTCGAACCCATCGCCTCGGTGGAGGTGTGCGCCCCCAACGAGTTCACCTCCCAACTGTTCCAGTTGATCACCACCCGCCGCGGCCAAATTTTGGGCTACGAACCGATCGCGGACTGGAAAGGGTGGGACCGGGTTTCGGCCTACCTGCCCCAGGCGGAAATGCAGGATCTGATCGTCGAGTTGCGATCGCTCACGATGGGCGTCGGCTACTTCAACTGGAAATTCGACCACCTCCAGGAAGTGCCGGACAAGCTGGCCGAACGGGTTCTGGCGACCTTTGCCGAAGAAGGCGACGGCAACGGCAAGTCGAAATAGTCTGAGATGGCAGGGGGGGCGCCGTGCCTTGCGCCCCTACCAAATTCTGGGTTCCCGGGCGTTTGCAGGGGGAAATTGTCTAAAATTGGGTCTGCCGGACTTCTCTGATTTCAGCTTTGGATGTCAGTATGATGGTCTAAGCCGATCGCAACGTTCGGCGAGATACTCAATCCCGTCCTCCGATTCAAAGCCCTCAGATGGAAATTGTCCTCACCCTCTCGATCCTCATTCTCGCCCTGATCAGTTTTGTCGTCGAATGGTTGCCCGTCGATCTGACCGCGATCGCCGTCACGGTCCTGTTAATGATGCTGGGGTTGGTGACGCCGGAAGAAGGGATTTCCGGCTTCGGCAACGCCGCCACCATCACCGTGATGGCCATGTTTATTCTCAGTGCCGGGATTACCCGCACGGGGGTGATTCAAATTGTCCGCGATCGCCTGATGAAATGGGGGGGAAACAATGCCAACCAGCAGTTGTTCGTGATGGGAATTTTGGTGGGGCCGATTTCCGCTTTCATCAATAACACGGCGGTCGTCGCCATTTTTCTGCCCATTATCGAAGATTGGTGCAATCAACAAAAAACCTCCCCCTCAAAATTGTTGATTCCCCTCTCCTATGCTTCAATTTTGGGTGGGATGATCACCGTCATCGGCACTTCGACCAATATTTTAGCCAGCGGTTTGTCCGAACAACTCGGTTACGGAACCTTCCACATTTTTCAGTTTACCCGGGTTGGGTTGTTGAGCTTTGTTTTGGGATTATTTTACATTACTTTTATTGCCCCCCGCTTCCTACCAAAACGCAAGTCTAACAGCCAAGATTTGATGGGGGAAGGCTACAAATTGCAGGAATATCTCAGCGAGGTGGTGGTCACGGAGCGATCGAGTTTGGTGGGACAAAGCCTGGGTCAGAGTGAGATTCAACGCAAGTTTGACCTCGACGTTTTGGAGTTAGTCCGCAACAAGATACACCTGCCCCAACCGTTGGGCGACAAGGTTTTGAAACCGGGGGATATTTTAATTATCCGCAGCACCCGCGATGACCTGCTTAAAATTCGCGAGGAACGGGGTTTGGATATTTTGCCCGATGTCAAGTTTCGGGAAGATTCGTTGCAGGAAGTGCTCAGTTCCGGGGAGGAAAAAATAGCGGAAGTTTTGATTCTTTCCAACTCCCGCCTGATCGGGACGACGTTGAAGGATCTGCGGTTCCGACAGCGCTACAATGCTACCGTTTTGGCGATCCGCCGCGGGGCGGAATTGGTGCAGGGACGGTTGGGGAAAATTCCCCTCCGGTTCGGGGATTTGCTGCTGGTGCAGGGTCCGAAACAGAGTTTTATCGGTTTGCAAACCACCCGGGAACTGTTGGTTCTCGAACAGCGCAATGTGGAAAATTTGCGGCAGAATAAAGCTGGGATCGCGATCGCCATTACGGTGGGCGTCGTCGGCTTGGCTGCTTTCAATGTCGTCCCCATCATGGTCGGTGCCTTGGCCGGCGTGATCCTGATGGTGGCCACCGGCTGTCTCAAACCCGGGGAAATTTACGGGGCCGTCCGCTGGGATGTGATTTTTCTGTTGGCCGGATTGATTCCCCTGGGAATTGCGATGGAAAATTCCGGGGCTACCCAATGGCTGGCTGACAACCTGGTGGCGATCGGGGGGAACCTTTCGGGCTACTGGGTGTTGACATTTTTCTTCATCATCACCGTCCTGCTGACGGAAATTTTGTCGAACAACGCGGCGGTGCTGTTGATGATTCCCATCGCCGTTAAAGTGGCCGAAACCTTGCAACTCAACCCCTATGCTTTCATGTTCGCCGTCACCCTGGCCGCTTCGTGCAGTTTCATGACTCCCATCGGCTACCAAACCAATACGATGGTTTACAGTCCCGGCGGATATAAGTTCTACGATTTCACGCGGGTCGGCGTTTTCCTGACCCTGTTGATGGCCATTTTTATTCCCCTGGCGATCGCTGGGTTTTACGGACTGTCCCCCCGGTAAATCAACCACCTTTATTCCTCAGATGTCTGAGGGGGCCGGTAGTGAATGTCGGGACGGTGGTTGTGATGGTGGATGTGAGATTCTTGGGTCAACTGTTCCAGCTTCAGCTCCAAAGCCGAGAGTCTCACTTCCAATTCTTCAAGCTTTTCCTGCTGAGGGGACATTCCCAGGTAGGCCCTCAAAGCATTAATGACCAGATCTGACTTTGATTGTCCCGTTATTGTTACCCGCGCCATGAGTGCTTCGTGTACCTCAGAAGGAATCCTGACCCCTAGGAATGGATTGGGCATGGTTTCAATTAGATCACATTTTTGACAATCAATGCCGATAGTTCATCGATAATAGCAGTCGCTTGTAAAAGCGCCCTCCATCTCATATATTAATTTGTAAAGACGAGAGTCAATACTCATATTTTTGTAAACTTTTTTTTCAAAACAAGACGGATTGTTAAGAAGTTTGAAGAAAATTTGATAACATTACGAAAACGTATGTTATCATAGCCGTCAATGTCCTGTCCGACAGGCGGCCGGGGGGCCAAAGCACCCTCGCCGGCCTGGCTCAAAGCCGATCCATCAAATACTAGAAGTGGGAGCAAACATGACCGTACAAGCACGACTCGACGAACGGCGCAATCCCGACAAAATTCTCATCGCCGACGATGAATCAGCCATCCGGCGCATTTTGACCACCCGCCTCTCGATGGTGGGTTACGGGGTCGTCGCCGCCGCCGACGGCCATCAGGCCATCGACCTGTTCGAGCGAGAAAGTCCCGACCTGGTGGTTTTGGATGTCATGATGCCGAAGCTCAACGGATACGGGGTGTGTCAAAAAATCCGAGCCATTTCAGATGTGCCCATCATCATGTTGACCGCCTTGGGAGACGTGGCCGATCGCATCACGGGTTTGGAACTCGGTGCAGACGACTACCTGACCAAACCCTTTTCTCCGAAAGAGTTGGAAGCTCGCATCCAGGCGATCCTGCGCCGTTTCAAAGATACGACGCTTCCCCAAGAACTCAGTCCCGAAGTGATCCAGGTGGACACCCTGCGGATCGACACGGTGAAACGGCGGGTGTACAAAGGGGACAAACTGATTCCGCTCACCTACATCGAGTTCAATTTGCTCGAACTGCTGTTCAAGCATTCCGGAGAAGCGGTTTCCCGTTCCGACATCCTGCAACAACTGTGGGGATACGCCCCCCGTCGCATCGCCGATATGCGGGTGGTGGACGTCCACGTGGCGCGGTTGCGGGCCAAAATCGAAACGGACCAGCGCAACCCCGAGTACATTCTCACCGTGCGGGGAATCGGCTATTCGTCCCAGCGGCTCGCCCCCGTCGAAGAGGCGATCGGGGCCTAGTCCGGTTTTCCAAAACAGACCGCTTTTGAAATGTCCGACATTTAATTGATTTGCCAATTTTTTCAATTTGATAAATTTTGTTTGAGGGCGGAACTCGTCCGCAAAAATTGAAGCCACTTGAATACAACCGAATTTTCCCATCCCGGCGATTTCATCGAAGTCGATATCCGGGGTGGGTTTCAATTGTCAGATCAAATCCGGATCGTCAATTTGAAAACAGAGTGGTGGCTCTCTTCGCTCCTGGGGACAATTGACCTTGACCCTTTTGTCCTTACCCTTGCTCCCCGCCTACACCCTACACCCTACACCCTACGCCCTCGAAAGTGGCGATCGGCCCGAGAGTGTGCAAAACTGAATCAGGTGGGCGCGTAGCCGGTCAACTCGAATCGCCGTGATTAAAACCATGCTCAAATTTTTCACTTGTTTTTTCTTGACGATCGCCCTGGTGTTTGCCGTCACCAACTGTAACGCCGGCACTCAGGCAGACATTCAACCCGAAAGCTACATCCGGGTTGACCAGTTCGGTTATCGTCCCCAAGACCCCAAAGTGGCGGTGATCGTCGATCCGGAAGTGGGGTTCAATGGCGAAGAAGAAGTCTCCCCCGGGACGACCTACGAAGTTTGGGATGCCGACTCCGAGCAAAAGGTTTATTCTGGGACGATCACGCCGTGGATGGACGGCCAGGTGCATTCCCAATCGGGCGATCGCGCCTGGTGGTTCGACTTTTCGGAGGTGCGGAAACCGGGGTCCTACTACATTTTGGATGGGGAAACGGGGGAGCGATCGTTTGAATTCGACATCGCCGAGGACGTTTACCGAGATGTTTTGATCGCAGCCACCCGCACCTATTATTATCAGCGCAGCGGCTTTCCCAAACAAGAACCCTACGCCGATCCGAGGTGGACCGACGGGGCGGCGTTTCTCGGGCCGGGACAGGACACGGAAGCCCGATTTGTCTATGACAAAGATAACCCCGAACTCGCCCGGGATATGCGCGGCGGTTGGTTCGACGCCGGAGATACCAACAAGTACGTCACATTTGCCAACCAACCCGTTCACCAACTCTTGAGCGCTTACTCCCAAAACCCGGAAATTTGGACGGACGATTTCAACATCCCGGAATCGGGAAATAACATCCCCGATCTGATCGACGAACTCAAATTTGAATTGGATTGGCTGAAGCGAATGCAGGACGATGATGGGGGAGTCTTCATCAAACTGGGAACGATCGATTACAATTCCGCCCGTCGCCCCAGCCTCGACAAACGCCCCCGATACTACGCGCCCAAATGTTCCTCCGCCAGTATCGCGACGGCGGGAATGTTCGCCCACGCCGCCCTGGTTTTTCAGGAATTTCCGGCTTTGAAATCCTACGCCGAAGATCTGCAAAAACGGGCGATCGCAGCCTGGAATTGGTATGAAAAAAATCCCAAAAGCGGCGAATGTGATTCCCAGACAATTAAAGCGGGAGATGCGGATCGAAGTATCGAGGAGCAGAAAGCGCGATCGGTGGCTTCCGGGGTTTACTTATTTGCCCTGACCGGAGAGCAGAAATACGAAGATGCCATCCGGGAAAATATCGGCGCGACCCGGGCATTTAATGAGGATACTTGGTCGAGATACGAACCCTTAGAAGGGGATGCCATGCTGTTTTATACCCGACTTCAAAAGGGGGATGAAGCCCTCAAAAAACAGATCCGCGATCGCTTTGCCCAAATGGTTGTCAACAACAAACTTTCCTACGGATTGAATCCCAGTCTCGACCCTTACCGGGCTTACATGACCGACCCCCAATATCACTGGGGAAGCAACCAAGTTGAATCCAATTATGGCAATACGAATTATGATGCCCTGCTGTACGACATCGACCCGAATAACCGAGAGAGTTACAAATCCCGCGCTTTAGCTCACATTAATTATGTGCACGGCGTCAATCCCCTCAATATGGTTTATCTGAGCAATATGTACGAATACGGTGCTGAGAAATCCGCCAATGAAATTTATCACGAATGGTTCGGAGGTGGCATCTACGACAACGCTTTGACCTCTCCCAGCGGGCCGGCGCCGGGTTATTTGACGGGGGGACCGAATCACAGTTATACCGGAGAGGCGAAACCGCCCGCTGGCGAACCGCGCATGAAGTCATACTTTGATGAAAACGATCCGAAGCAAAAATCTTGGGAAATCACCGAACCGGCCATTTATTATCAAAGTAGTTATATCAAACTGCTGTCCAATTTTGTGGGTTCGGAATAACCATGATTGTGCGAGGAACGTTGGAAACGGTGGCATTGAGACTTTCCCCGGGGGCGGATGTCCGCCGGGAACTGGAACAGATCGCAAAAAAAGAAGCGATCGGCGCCGGTTTCATCCTCGGTGCGGTGGGGAGTTTGTCGAAGGTTTGCCTGAGATTTGCCGGGGAAGAAACCCCCGCAGAATTGCCGGGAAAGCACGAAATTTTGACGCTTTCTGGAACCCTCGGGGAAGATGCCGTCCATTTACATATGACCGTCGCCAATTCCCGGGGCGAGTGCAGGGGGGGTCATGTGGTGTACGGGTGCGAGGTTTACACGACCCTAGAATTGGCGATCGGGTTGATACCGGAGGTGCGATTCAAACGGGTGTGGGATGAGGGAACCGGGTTCAAAGAATTGGGTGTATTTCCCATTTCCGAACCCCCGGTTTGAGCATCGATGGGGGCGGGCGATCGCCCGCCCCGATCAACTCATTTTTGAACCCGGGTGATGCGGTCAACTCTCCGACAGACAGCTAGGAGAGTTGTTTCCAGGTCGGTTCTTCTTTTTCAAAGTTCACGATCAGATTTCGCGGACGGGCAAACCATTCGGCGGGTAAGTTTTCAGCTTTAAATTCCTTATCATTTCCATGACCCCAATCTCTGGGGCGAAAATCGTAGTATTTTCGATCCTCAACTGAAGACATCAGATTGACATTTTGTTTGGTAACTAATATCCAGGCTTTTTCAATTGTTTTGAGTTTCTGTTTCGCTTTTTCCTCTATTTTCATGCGAAGGGACTGAACGGCAATCCCCGTCTCGTACAGATTTTCAATCTTTTGAAACTGTCGGACTGCTTCAGTCGTCCGAAATCCGTATAGGTGTGCGAATTGGGGATGGCGACCGAGCGGTTTTTCAAGCTCGGCGGCGAGATTCAGATAAAGTTTCAGATCGAGGATAATTTCCGCCACTTTCATTCGGACTTCATCGTTCAGGATGGCATCGTCACCGAAGCCGTAATCCTGTTTGAATTTCTTGACTCCTTCCAGAAGGGGTTCATTGTTTTGCAGGTATCCCAATCCCCGCAGGGCATCACCCAATTGTTCTGAAGTGTAATTGTAAGCAACCATGAATTTTGCTCCTTCACTTTTAGAGAAGTACCCCTGATTGCTTGAGTGATCCGGGAATTTTCCGGTCAATTTGACTGAAAATGGACGATCGCCCGATCGCCGCGAGTCGCGATGTCGGGTTCGGATGCCTGCGGGACGGGCGATCGCGCCCTCAACCCGCGTCGGTTTCCAACGCTTTCAGCAGCATTTCTCCCATTTCCCGACAGCCGACGGCTTTCATGCCTTCCGACATAATATCCCCCGTGCGGTAGCCCCAGTCGAGCACTTTCAACACCGCTTTTTCGATGCGATCGCTCGCTTCCGGCGCGTCCAAACCGTAGCGCAACATCATCGCCGCACTCAACACCTGGGCGAGGGGGTTGGCTTTATCCTGTCCAGCGATATCCGGGGCGGAACCGTGGACGGGTTCAAACAGCCCGGGTCCGGACGCCCCCAAACTCGCCGAGGGCAACATCCCGATACTCCCCGTCAGCATGGCGGCGGCGTCGGAGAGGATGTCGCCGAAGAGGTTGCCCGTGACGATGGTATCGAACTGTTTGGGCCGGCGCACCAGTTGCATGGCCGCGTTATCGACGTAGAGATGGGAGAGTTCGACGTCGGGGTAGTCTGTAGAGAGCTCGGTGATGCGATCGCGCCACAGTTGGGAGACGTCCAGGACGTTTGCCTTATCGACGGAACACAGCTTGCCGCCCCGTTTTTGTGCGGTTTCAAACCCCACCCGCCCGATGCGATCGATCTCCGACTCGGTGTAGGCCATCGTATTGACGCCGCGCTTTTCCCCCGTCTCCGTCTCAAAAATTCCCTTGGGCTGGCCGAAATAAACGCCCCCGGTGAGTTCCCGCACCACCATGATATCCACCCCGTCCACGATCTCCCGCTTCAGGGACGAGGCGTCAACCAGGTGGGGCAGAATCGTCGCCGGACGCAGGTTGGCGAACAACCCCAGACCCGCCCGCAGTCCCAACAGTCCCGTCTCGGGCCGCTGGTGGCGCGGCAAATTGTCCCACTTGTAACCCCCGATGGCGGCCAGCAAAACCGCATCGCTGTCGCGGCAGGCGGTCAAAGTTTCCTCCGGCAGGGGTTCCCCCGTGGCGTCGATCGCCGCGCCGCCCATCAACGCCTCTCGAAATTCAAAAGTCAGGTCCAATTGTTGGCCGACGGCGTTGAGGACATCTACCGCCACCGCCATAATTTCGGGGCCGATGCCGTCGCCGGAAAGGAGGGTGATGCGGTAGTGCTGGGTCATATTACGGTTGGGTCTGTCGCTCTCGATTGCAACATCCGATCATATCAGATGCGGGGTCGATCTCAGATCGTGTCGGTTAGAATTGTTTGAAAAAACGGATTCTGATATTTTCCGAACTTCGTATAAAGGAGTATGATTGAGCCAAGGTACGTTTGGTTCGGACAATGGAATATCATCGAATTTTGGTAGCCGTCGATCGCTCTTCTCAAAGCGAAGCCGTCTTTCGCAAAGCCCTCCACCTGGCGAAAGTCGAAGGGGCGCGGCTGAAGATTTTTCACTGTGTGGGGGTGTCTCCCCTGGCTTTCGGATCGTCCGGCGACCTGTACGGACAGGGGTTGGGGCGGGCGGCTAAAGTTCAGCAAGAATTGGTTCAGAAAGAAGTGAACGCGGTGAAAACGTGGTTGCAGGAGTTTGTGGACCGGTGCGAACAAGAGGACATCGAGGCTGAATTTGAGTACGAGATCGGCGAAGCCGGATATTGGATTCGGGAAATCGCGTTGGGTTGGGATGCGGATTTGGTGGTTCTCGGGCGTCGGGGGCGATCGGAGTTGGCGGAATTGTTTTTGGGTAGCGTCAGCAACCACGTCGTCCACCATCTCAAGTGTTCTGTGTTGATCGTCCAGCATCCCGACGATTAGTAAATTGGGGGGATATCGCCTTTTTTACGGGGTCTTTTTTTGAAAAAAATTCGCGGAACTTACGATAATTTTTAAGGTTAAATTGGGGCGCTATAGAAGTAGCAATAAACCCGGTTTCTACGAGAATCTTTGCATCCTCACCTAAGTTTTGGGAAGAAACCCGGTTTCTCAATATTAACGGGCGATCGCACTTTGGGAAGTGGCAAGAAACCGGGTTTCTCTGAGAATCTCCTTATCCTTACCGAGATAGTTTTAGAAACCCGGTTTCTCAATATTAAGGGGCGATCGCAACAAGATTTTTTAAACTTTAGATGTCATGATTATCTGCGATCTATTTAAAAGCGGTACAATCTTTGAGAAAGCGCAGTTTGCTCGAAACGAAGATCGAAAACTCCGATGCCATTTTGACACTGCAACCCGTCATCCAAGAATATGTGAAAAATCAAGATCGTGATGAAATTAAACTTGCAAATATAGCGAACTCAAAGTCCCCCTTTTCAAGGGGGATTTAGGGGGATCGAATATCAGTTGTTGAGGCGAAATCAAAGTCCCCCTTTTC
>NZ_JAJENU010000485.1:0-459 GCF_035615495.1 Lyngbya sp. CCY1209
CTCACCCCGTGATGAAAATAGAGGCGATATCCGTCCGAAAATTCGATCGCGGCTTCCCCTTCGGCGTGGAGGTGTTGCCGGGAGTCCAGACTGTGACGGACTAAGCTGATATCCCCGAGATAGCCCTCTCGGAAAATCCAGCCGTTATGGGCGTAGACCCGATAACCGTCCTCGAATACCATAGCGGGTTTCGCGATCGCGTGCAAATGCAACCCCAGATCGCCCAATAGGGTGGTAAATTGATGGGATTTTCCGGCTTTCCCCAGTTGTTTGCAAATGCGATCGCAGCCAATTTCTCGGATCAATATCTGTCGCAATTCCGCATTTTCTTCTTCCAACAACCACTCCGCTTTCCAGCGCTTGGGATGCAGTTGACCGTATTTTTCCGGCAGTCTCACCCCGTGATGAAAATAGAGGCGATATCCGTCCGAAAATTCGATCGCGGCTTCCCCTTCGGCG
>NZ_JAJENU010000486.1:0-7468 GCF_035615495.1 Lyngbya sp. CCY1209
CTTGACTCGGCGGCTTCGGGGCGGAGTCGGCCTGGGGACGGGGCGGCGCCGGCGGGGTCAAATCCGGGACTTCCGGGACGAACTCGTCTACCAGAGCCAACGGTGCCGGTGAGGCCGGCTCTTCACCGCTGAGATTGTCCCCGACGGCGACGGCGACCGATGGGGGCGCGGCCCCCGGTGGAGATGGGGCGGTCGCGGGGTCGGCGACGGATTTGACGGCCGGCTTTTGAACCGAGATCGCGGCGTTCTCGGCCGAGTCCGAACCGGCGAGTTTAGATGGGTTCAGATCGGATGCTTTTTGAGACGCTACGGGAGTAGGGTGTTCAGATAACTCAGTTTCGGCGTTCCCGGAAGCCCGGAATTTCGTTGAGTTCTGTTTGGCACCTGACTCTCGGGTTGAGTGAGACTCGGAAACGCCATCGACTCCTTTGGCGGTTGGGGGGACCGCTTCTCCCCCCCCGATATTGAAGAATACGATGGCCCCACTCACTCCCACA
The DNA here is from genome assembly GCF_035615495.1 of Lyngbya sp. CCY1209. GTDB lineage: Bacteria > Cyanobacteriota > Cyanobacteriia > Cyanobacteriales > Microcoleaceae > Limnospira. Next base: position 498 of record NZ_JAJENU010000486.1, read on the forward strand.
GCCATTAAATAGCGAAGAACAGGCATAAGTTTTTTTGATTTCACTGAGTCTGCAAGTCCAGAACTCATTTTAGAGCAAGGTTGAAAGATTGCTCTAACATTTGACACTCCCGGCCTCCGAGGTGTAGGGGGAATTCCACGGGTGGCGATCGCCCATCGAGTCCCGGACGGACGGCGGCGCGGGCGTGGTTCAGCCCGGGGGGACGGAGCAGGTAGCCACGCGGAGAAAATTCCGGGACAAGTGCGATTTGTTTCCGTACCTAATCTAAAATTCCGTAAATTTACGGAGATATCGGCCACAGTCGATGTTCAAAAAAGCGATCGATTTCCGAGAATTTGCTGTTGGTGTTTTTTTCGATTTATTCTAATCTTAAATTAGGGTCTGAAATGAGTTGTCTCCTGCGATCCCGTCCGAGTTGACCTGCGGTTTTCCCGCGCCGAGACCGTCTCCATTGCATCGTTGCCGTTGTTTTCGGTTGTCCCCAATTCCATTTGACACGCGGGGGAACGCCGAACCGAGCGATCGGCAGACCCGACGAATCCTTCTAAACCTCTACCCCCCCTGAAGTTCGATGTCTATCTCAGAACAAGCTTTAAACGACATTCCCACCCTTCTCCGTACCGTCCGCCATGAACTGGGCCTCTCTCAAAGCAAATTGGCCCAGCGCTTGGGGGTGTCCTCCCAGACGATCAACCGCTGGGAAAACGGACATTCTCAGCCGTCTCAACTGTCCATGAACGTCCTCAAAAATCAGTTAAATTCTTTAGATATCCCCCCCGATCTTAAACCGTCTCCCTCCAAATCTTCCCTCCAGTTCGAGGGCCTTCGCCAAGCCGATGTCGCCCGCATCCTGAATGTTTCGTTTCAACGGGTCCAGACCATCAGGAAGCGGCATTACATGGAATTTACCTGGGACAAAAATATTCAAGCCTGGGTCACTTCTCGGGACGAAGTCCAGCGCTACATCGACAACAAAGGCAAGCGCAGAAGACGGACCATCCACTAAAATCCTTTTGAATTGAACTCTCCATAATCCCACCCGACCCGACCCTCCTCAAGGGGAGGGTTGTTTCATTCCGCACCGACAAATGGCGCTTAGGATCGGTGGAAGCGCAGCCCTTCCGATCTCTGACTTGCTATTACCGATTACCGATTCCCTCACTCCAACAAACCGTCCGGCGGCGTGATTTCCAGGCGGCGATTTTCCAAGTCCACCACCGGGACGATCTCCGGGACGAAGGGAATCAAAACCGTTTTGGGTTGGGACGCTTTTTGGCGAAAATGCCGTTTCCGCCGTTTATTTTTGGGGATTTTTTCCAACTTCGCCTGCAATGCCGCGTCGGCGGCCAGTTCTTCCTCGGTGGGGGCGACATTTAACTGCACTTCCAACAGGTCGTTTCCCGCCGGAATCACGTCGGTCACGGTCCCGATCGCTTCTTGGCCGGATTGGCGGAACACTTCCAACCCCAGCAGGTCCAAAACGTAAAATTCGCCCTCCTCCAAATGGGGGCGATCGCCTTCCGGGATCAGCAGGCGACTATTTCGCAACGCCTCGGCGCGATCGCGGCTGTCCACCCCCGCCAATTCGACCGCGTAGAGCCCCTTGCCGGGAATCACCCACCCCCCCAACAGTTCCACGGGTTGGGGTTCCGCCTCTCCGGGTTTTTGCAGCCACCGGGTTCCCGGTTCGAGAAACCGTTCGGGGAAGTCGGAGTTGGGATACACCCGCACCTGGCCCCCCAAACCCTGGGCGGCGACGATTTTACCAATCTCAATCCAGTCAGACATGATAAGATTTCAACATTTTAACCGATAGTGGGTGAACGGGTCATGGTCTGGAGTTCTCGACGAGTCCCCATTTTCTCCCCGATGGTGGCGACCATCAAACGTCAAATCGCGGGACGGCGAGCCGATTTGAGTCGAAACGCTCATCGGACGATCGCTTCTATTTTACTCTCGATCGCGACGGCAATTCTCGCCGCCGGGCCCCCCGCCTTCGGGTCGGATTCCCTGATCGTCGCCCAAGCCGTACCAGAGTCAGATGCCGAACTCCGCGATCGCGTCCAGACGGAGGTAGACAGCGTTTTTCGCCGCACTTTGGCGTTATTGAATTTGATCTTGGTGTTCCTGTTTCTCCTCCCCACCATTGCAGGGGTCGGGGTGTGGTTTTTGCTCTCCAAATTGACCCGGCAAGTGTTTGAGGTCCGCCAAGAAATTGACAGTTTGAAATCCGACGCGATCGCCCAGATCGAAGCGAGTATCCGGGAGGCGAAAACCGCCCTCTACCAACTGCAAAAAAATGCCACCCGGGCCGACGAGGCGATCGAGAGTTTGAAGGTGCAGACGATCCTGCAATTGCCGGAACCGGAGGTCGAGGAGTCGCCCGAAACCGAGGCGGAACCCGCCCCCGCCGCCCAAACGCCGGAACCGACTCCCGAAAAGCCCGAGGAACCGGAAACCCAGACCCCGCAACCCACCCAGCCCCGGCCTCCGGGGGGCGATCGCATCCTGGAGGCGGCCCGGCAGTTCGCCAAACAGGGGGAAAAATTTTTCATGGAAAATCGTCTCGAAGAGGCGATAGACGCTTACGACCAGGCGTTGAAATTGCAGGCGAACTTGCCGGAAGTTTGGAACAATCGGGGGGTGGTTTTGACCAGGCTGAAGCGGTATCAAGAGGCGATCGCTTCCTACGAACAGGCGATTCAAATTCGCGCCGACTATCCCGACGCCTGGAGTAACCGGGGGGTGGCGTTGGCGAAGTTAAAATATTACGAAGCCGCCGTTTTTTCCTACGATCGCGCCATCCAATTGAAGGAAGATTATCTGGATGCCTGGAACAATCGCGGTCAGGCGTTGATGAATTTGCAGCAGTACGACGAGGCGATCGCCTCCTTCAACAGCGCGGCTAAAATTCGGCCCGACTTTTATCGGACGTGGTACAACAAAGCCCGCTGCTACGCCCTCAAAGATAACCGAGAGTTGGCGATCGAAAATCTCCGGCGGGCACTCCGAATCAATGCGGACGTGGTGAAAAATTTTATGAAAAAAGAGAAGGATTTTGATAAGCTCCGTGAAGATCGTCGGTTTCAAGAGTTGGTCGGTTGAGATGCTAAAATTTAACAAAAAATCTGATTATTTAATTTGGAGCGGTTGGCTGATATTGGGGTTGTCGTCGCCGGCACTGTCGGCGATCGCGGATCAGCCTGCAACCGCCCAACTGCCAGGGAGTTTCCGGGTTCAGAACCCCTCCTTTATCGACCGGGACAATCAAACTCAGCGACAGTTAATCCAGTCGGAAGTAGACCACACTCTCCGACGCTTGAATCCCTTTCTCAACACTTGGATATTGGTGGCGGTTTTAGTTCCGGGCGCCATTTCGATGACCATTTTAATTTGGTTTTTTCGGGAAGCCCAACACGCCCAAATCTGCCGGCAAACCCTGGAAGGGTACAAAGAGGATATCCGCGATCGCATCGAATATTTGGCGTCGGAAGCCCAGGATGTTCTCGACGAACTTCAGATGGCCGTGAATTTGACCGAGGAAAAAATTGACGCGATCGAGTCTCACATTCAGTCTTTATCCATCGAAGACGAGAAGGATTCCGATTTTAGTGTAAACGATGAAAACGAAGATTAAACCCGGAGTTTCGGTTATATTTAATTCAAATTTTCGATCTTTTGAGTCAAGTCAAAAGAAAAGTCGGTTTATTGTTGAGCGTGATTGGCTGTTTTTAGAGGAAAATTATCACCAAAATTAATCCGTCTTCAGGGCGATTAATTTGCGTTTAAAACGTGCATCTCTGGAGAGATGCGATCGCCCTGTTCGATACATTACGGTTGCGAGTTAATCAATATTTATTTAGAAACGGGAGAAAAGTAGATGGCTACTAACGAACGCGGATTTGCTTCCATGAATGAAGAAAAACAACGAGAAATCGCGAGGAAAGGCGGTCAAGCAGCCCACCGAAAGGGAACGGCTCACGAATTTTCTTCCGAAGAAGCTCGCGAAGCGGGTAAATAACCGGATCTGATATTAAGACAGTTGTGAATTTTCACCACAGAGGCACAGAGAACACAGAGAAGATATCCCAACCTAAATGCGTACTGCTATATTTCTGATTATCGAATCAAAAAGTAGTTTTTGTAAAAAAAATTATTTTAGCGAGTAGGGGCCCCTGGCTTGCGCCCTCGGGAACTAATGTCCAAACGGAAAAACTGCACTTTTTAAAATATCAAACGAACACCAAAGGTTTATCTTTGAACGGGGCGAAGGCTTCCGCGTCGAAGCGGTAGAGGCTGGCGGGCCGTCCGGCGCCACGGGAGGCTTTCAACCCGGTATCGGAGAGAAATCCCAATTTGAGCAGGCGGGTGCGGAAGTTGGAATAATCTGAAAAACCCTCCCCCAAAACGGTGAGATAAAATTGGTAAAGTTCCCCCAACGTGAACAGTTCGGGGAGCACCTCAAACGCCACCGGACTGTATTCCAATTTGTTGCGGAGGCGCCGGTAGCCGTACTCCAAAATTCGATCGTGATCGAAGGCGAGTTGGGGCACATCTTGGATGGGATACCACGCCACCCCCGTCACCCCTTCGGGAATCAATTGTGCCTCCTCGTACCGGACGAGGGCGAAATAGCTGACGGACAAATAGCGGACGTGGTAGCTGTCGGCACTTTCTCGCGGGTCGCGATCGGGTCCGCCGAAGGTGTAAAGTTGTTCTAAATAGAGATTTTTGACATTTATTTTTTCTTCTAAAATCCGGTAGGCCGCATCCTCCAAAGATTCGCCCTGACGAACTAGCGTTCCCGGCAAACTCCAACGATCGCGAAAGGGTTTCTGTTGCCGCATCACCACCAACACCAGCAGGCGATTTTGTCCGGTATCGATGGAAAAAATGACGTTATCGACGCCAACTTTGAAGTCCGCCAGGGGGTGATTCGTCAATTGGTTTGGGCGATGTTCTGCCATTTCATTGTTATCGGCTCAAACTGGATTGATACAAATTTTCGCGATCGATGTAAGCTTGAACCTTGGGCGGAATCGGGTTCGGATCTCCGGCTTGGCGAAAATCCGTCGAGGAGACATCCAATCCCTGCCAGTCCGCGATCGCGACTCGTCCGCCCAACTCGCGAAGTTCCGCCAAATCCCCATCTTGAATGTCGTATCCCGGTCGCGGGATGACCAGCAGGTTAACCTCGGCTAACAAATCTTTTATTTTATACCAACGGGGAATCTGCGTCACCAAATCCGATCCCACCACCAGGGTAAAGTCGGCGTCGGGCCAGTGTTTGCGGGCGCCACAAACGGTTTCGATGGTGCGACGGCTACTCAATTCCGGCTTCACAACGATATTATCCCCCGGCGGATCGATCTGTTCGATGAGAACCCCCAGCATCGCCTGACGGTGTTCCAGGGATGCCCCGTGGGACTTGAAGGGGTTGTCGGCGGCCCACACCAACACGCGATCGAACCGTCGGGCGAGTTGACTCAAAATGGACTGGTGCCCGGCGGTGGGCGGGTCGGCACTGGTTCCGAAAAGGGCGATTCGGGTCATCAACAAATTGGGCTAATTGCTCTGTTTATTATGGCGACAGAAGCGACGGGCGGCAAGTCTCCGGGGAGCGATCGCCCTTTTTTTTTCGGGCCGCCTGTCAAAAAATTGGTTAAAATTGGGTAACTTAGGTGCATCAATTTTCAATCCCAAACCTATATTAATCTAATGGGCGATATCCCTCAACCGATCTCGCCCGGTTCGCACCGTTCGATCTCCGCACCGGCGGGGATAAATTGGCGATTCTCGACGAATTTTCAATTTTTCCGTAAGCGGGGACGCGATCGCTGTAGTGGACATGAATCCTTTGCAATTCCCAACTTTAAATACCCGTCATGGCTAAAGAATTGGCGATCGAAACGCGGGGACTGACGAAACAATTTGACCGTCACGTTGCCGTCCACGATATGGATTTGCAAGTTGCCCGGGGGGAAGTCTACGGACTCATCGGCCCCAACGGGGCGGGAAAAACCACCCTGTTGCGGATGTTGGCGACGGCCGAAGATCCCTCCACGGGGGAAATTTACATCCAGGGAGAACGGCTGTTGCGCGATCGCAGCAACCCGGCTTTGAAACAATATATCGGCTATCTCCCCGACGATTTTCCCCTCTACGATGACCTCACCGTTTGGGATTATCTGGACTATTTCGCCCGCCTTTATAATCTCAAAGAACCGAGGCGATCGCGCCGTCTATTTGATGTGTTGGAATTGGTGGATCTCACCCACAAACGCAACAGCCTCATTTCCACCCTTTCGCGGGGAATGAAACAGCGCTTGAGTTTGGGACGAACCGTCATCCACGAACCCCTTTTATTACTATTAGACGAACCGGTTTCCGGCTTAGATCCCATCGCCCGCCAACAGTTCCGAGACATCATCAAAGCCCTCCGGGAAGCCGGAATGACGATCATAATTTCCTCCCACGTTTTGAGCGATTTGGAGGATTTTTGCACGTCCATCGGCATCATGGAACTCGGCTATTTGGTCGAAAGTGCATCCCTCAAAGAACTCTATCAACGCCTGAGTCACCAGCAAATTTTAATTTCAATGTTGGGATCTCCCGATCCGCTGATTGCCGCACTGCGGAATTATCCCGGCGTTGAGGAATGGGAAATCTTTCCCGGCACCCAACAGGTGCGGGTGCAGTTTTCGGGCGGTGTCGAAGAACAGGCGAACTTGTTGCGATCGCTCATTAACGCCAACTTGTCGATCGCCCAATTCCATCCAACCCAAGATAATTTAGAGTCAATTTTCCTTAAACTCGGACACAAACAGGCATCTTAGAAAAGGCAATAGTCAAGAGGCAACAGGCAACAGGAATGATGATTTTTTTGCGATCGGATGTAGGGGCAGTGCGTCCCCGCCTGCCTGACAATTCTGTAGGGGCAGTGCGTCCCCGCCTGCCTGCCCATTCTGTAG
>NZ_JAJENU010000487.1:0-1421 GCF_035615495.1 Lyngbya sp. CCY1209
AACCTGGCCCGCCTCGGCATCGGCGTCGGTGCCGGGGGCGAGGTGATAGACACCTATCCCTACTACGCGATCGGCATCGCCCACCTCGTCGCTTCCGCCGTTTTGGGGGCGGGCGGCATCTACCACGCCGTACTCGGGCCGGAGAAGCTGGATAAAAAAGGCTTCGGCTACGACTGGGCCGACGGCGGCAAAATGACCACCATCCTCGGCATCCACCTGGTGCTGTTGGGGGTGGGGGCGCTGCTGCTGGTCATCAAAGCGGCGTTTGTCGGGGGTTTGTACGATCCCGCGATCGCCGACGTCCGCCTGGTGACACGGCCCACCCTCGACCCCCTGCGGATCTTCGGCTACCTCGTCGGCATCACCCCGGACGGCTGGACGCTGAAGGGGATGGCCGCCGTCAACAATTTGGAAGATGTGGCGGGGGGCCACCTGTGGATCGGCGCGATCTGCATCCTGGGCGGCATCTGGCACATCCGAACCGAACCCACCGCCTGGGCCAAGGGCCTGTTCGTCTGGTCGGGGGAGGCGTACCTGGCTTACTCTCAGGCGGCCCTGGCTTACATGGGGTTCTTCGCGGCCTATTTCGTCTGGGCGAACGGCACGGTTTACCCGGAGGTGTTTTACGGTCCGGCCGCCACCCTCACCGCCGATGGCGTCATCACGTCGCGCACCTGGCTGATGCTGTTTCAGGCGATTTTTGCCGGCCTGCTGCTGGCGGGGCATTTTTGGCACGGGTTGCGATCGCGGGCGATCGCGGCGGGCTACAATTTCAGCCAAATGAAATTCAACCCCGGCGCCCTGTACGGCGACGGCCAATTCAACGACCGACCCCTATTTGAAGGGATCGTGCAACCCCACCGCAACGACCCCCAACTCGGGATGTTGGATACCCCCATCAGCGCCAGTCCCCTGACGCGAACCTGGCTGAAAAACCTGCCCATCTACCGGGCCGGCCTCTCGCCGATCGCCCGGGGTTTGGAAATCGGCATGGCCCACGGCTACCTGCTGCTGGGGCCGTTCCTGAAACTCGGCCCGCTGCGGGACACCGAACGGGCACTCCCCGCCGGATTTGCCAGCGCGTCCGGGCTGGTGGTCATTCTCGGCGCCTGTCTGTTCGTCTACGGCGTCGCGGTTTTCCAGACCGGCGCCCGATTCAAGGGCAACCTCCCGGACAACATCCGAACCTACAAGGACTGGAGTTTCTTTACCTCCGGCTTCCTCGTCGGCGGCCTCGGCGGCGTCATCTTCGCCAGCTTCATTTTGCTCGAAATTAACCGGGCGGGCTTCATTTAAACCGATGCGAATCGGGGTGCGGGGATTTGATGGCAGTTACCTATTTGCTGCGATACGGTTCGATCCGCCATTATCCCCCCTGATCTCCCCCCTTACAAAGGGGGGGTAGGGGGGGATGGGGACTT
>NZ_JAJENU010000488.1:0-438 GCF_035615495.1 Lyngbya sp. CCY1209
ATCAATACCCACATCGATGGCAATACCGCTCAGGTTGATGGCGGTGCTTCTGCTTACGGTTCGGATACCTATACCAAAGTTGCCGGTGGCACTTATACCAAAGAATACTACACTTCTGAATCCAGCCTTTTTGCCATCTCCGTGAGCGACTAATCCGTTCATTTTTGTCGGTTAAAACTTTGAGGATAGAGGGACTTACTTGACGGGTGAGTTCCTCGCCTTATTTCGGGACAGTATCCGCCACTTTTATAAAAAATAAAAAATATTTTCAAATAATGCCAGATTGGCAACACTCTCGAGAACCTTTCAATTAAATTAAAGACAGGAAAGGGAAATCCCCGAATCCATTCACTCAATCAATTAACTGGAGAGAAACCATGAAGATTTCCGACCTCAATCATATCGCCACCATTTCCGAAGAATCCAACGTTGTCGGCG
>NZ_JAJENU010000489.1:0-221 GCF_035615495.1 Lyngbya sp. CCY1209
GAAAAACCCACAACTTTTCATCCGCGCCGTAACCCACCACCCCTTCAATTCAAAATACAAAATTCATGATTTTATCATACTGGAGCGACACACCTTAAACGGCGGGTTACGGCAGATTTTTAGATGGCTTTCACAGCAGAGTCCAGTAGTCCAGTAGGGTGGGTTAGGCGCGGCAGTAATTTTTCGGAAAAACCCACAACTTTTCATCCGCGCCGTAACCC
>NZ_JAJENU010000490.1:0-295 GCF_035615495.1 Lyngbya sp. CCY1209
CCTCACCGCCTTCCGTTCCCCGCTTCAATCCTGGAGTTGTGAATTCCAAAACTGGGGGTGGCTATCGCCTCCTCTCTTAGAGATTGTTAAGAATTGTTAAAATTCTCCAACTTTCTCTTTGACCCTGAGAGTTCCGACCTCATTTAGTATCTTGTGATACCAAACTTAGGAACATACAGACAGTTATAAGGCTGGTCAGGGGTGTGCCCCTTGTATTCATCCGAGGGGATAAAAGCCTTACCAGGAGGTTATTTCAGGCATTTCAGCCCTATTTCGATCCCGAACGAATCGCACC
>NZ_JAJENU010000491.1:0-212 GCF_035615495.1 Lyngbya sp. CCY1209
AATTTAGGTTCCCAGTAGGGTTCCATTGCCATCTTGACCAAGGCTTGCTTGGCTCTGTCTCGGATTGTCGGGATTCCTAGAGGACGTTTTTCATCCCGTCCGGGTTTTGGTATCCACACTCTCCGTAACGGTTTAGCTTTGAAGTTTCCTTTGATTTCTTCAACAAGGGTGAACCTTTGTTTCGGGGATATCGCTATCACTCCATCCACTCC
>NZ_JAJENU010000492.1:0-245 GCF_035615495.1 Lyngbya sp. CCY1209
GATAAGGATGTATGGATGTCAGCAAGAATTAATTAAAAAATCCGAAAATGTCCCTTTTTTAGAATACTTGTGTACCACGGCCAACAAACTCATTAATTGCGGAATTTATTTAGCTAGACAGTGGTATTTTAAATTCGGATATATTACGGGAAAATACAACTTAGAAAAAGAGTTGAAGTCCCATGCAAATTATCAGTTTTTGTATTCTCAGGCAGCACAGCAAACTCTTAGAGGAGTAGCAGAGG
>NZ_JAJENU010000493.1:0-461 GCF_035615495.1 Lyngbya sp. CCY1209
ATTGTCGGCAAAATTAATGTCATAATTCTGCCAAATTGGCAACAGTTTCGAGAAGGTTTCGATTAAATTAAAGACAGGAAAGAGAAATTCCCGAATCCATTCACTCAATCAATTAACTGGAGAGAAACCATGAATATTTCCGACCTCAGCCATCTCGAAAATGTTTCCGAAGAATCCAACGTCGCCGGTGGATACGGATACTACGGATATTATACTTTTTACGAGAACGATTTTATCAACTTTGATGTTTACGGAGACGTAGATATCGACACTCACATCGACGGCAACACCGCTCAGATTGACGGTTTTGCTAAAGCTTTCGGTTCCGACACCTATACCAAGGTTGCCGGTTCCACGTTCACCGTGGAAGGCTACACATCACAATCCAGTTTGTTTGCCATCTCCGTGAGCGACTAATCCGTTCATTTTGGGTAACTTCCCAACTTGATTATCTTCGAGTC
>NZ_JAJENU010000494.1:0-9384 GCF_035615495.1 Lyngbya sp. CCY1209
TCCACCATTATCTCCCTTAAGAAGGGAGACTTTGAATCAATTCTCCCCCCTTATTAAGGGGGGCTGGGGGGGATCTCCAAAAACCAGTTTACGCCCGGGTCAAACTTTCCCGCAACTGTTCCAACATTTCCGCCTCGGAACTGGCGGGTTTTTTACACTTCAAACCCTGGCAGACCAAAGCCACGGCATTTTCCGGCAAATTGCCATCAATTTTGAGAATAGCCACCGGCAAATACTGGCGATTTAACTTGGCAATTTCCGCCGCTTTTGCGCGAACCAAGGTATTATTACGATACCAGTCCAACGCCACAAACAGACTCGGGCCGGCTTGGGGTGCCTTTTCCATGATGCTGGCGAAGGCTTTCAAACCCGCTTCCGCCCGATCCAAATAGGCGAGCTCTTCTTTTAATAAGAATAACCGCACCAAATTGGCGATCGCAATCCCGTTTGCCGAGGGCGTGGCATTGTCCATGTAACTCCGTTCCCGGACGAGTAGGGTTTCCCCCACGTCCGCCGCCGTGTTGAAATAGCCGCCCATTTCCACACTCCAGAGATACTCGTCAAATTCACGCTGAACTTTGACCGCATTTTCCAGCCAAAATTCCGCCAATTCCGGATTTTCAAAACTGGCTTGATGCAGGTCGATCAGGGCTTTGATAAACAGGGCGTAATCCTCCGACTGTGCCAAAACCGCCGGTTCGCCGTCGTAGTTGACCCGGTGAAAGCGATCGCCCACCCACTGGCAATCCAAAATAAACCGGGCGGCGGTCGCTGCCAATTCCAAATACTCGGAATTATCGAAAACGGTCGCCGCCTTCGCCAACCCGGAAATCATCAAACTGTTCCACGCGGCGATCATTTTCGTATCGGTGACGGCGGGGATGCGACCGGGCCAATCCGTTTCCTTGGCTTCTTGGTTATTGCGGGCGGGGGGGAAGGTTTTCACCTCCTCCGGCGGGGCACCGTAGCGGACGGCGAACAGTTTCGCCAGGGCCGATTCCAAGGTGTCGCCGAGGCGATCGCAATTCCACCGTTGCAGGACATTTTTACCCTCAAAATTGCCGGATTTTGTGATGGTAAACTGGGCTTGCAATTCTCCCAATTCTTCCGCCGTCAAAAACGTTTCCAACTCCTTGTGCGTCCAGACGTAAAACGCCCCCTCTTCCGGTTCCTTATCCTCGGGAGTGATAAAACTATCAGCATCTTGGGCGGCGTAAAAATAGCCCTCCGGCGCCCTCATCTCCCGCTTCAACCAGGAAACCGTCCCGGCGATCGCCCGTTCAAAGGCGGGTTCTTGTAGGCCAGATCGCCACAAATCCGACAAAAATTCCACGATTTGCCCGTTATCGTAGAGCATTTTTTCAAAGTGGGGAACCGTCCAAGTCGGATCGACAGTGTAGCGGTGAAATCCCCCGGCAACGTGGTCGTAAATTCCTCCCGTCGCCAAATCTTTTCCCCGGCGAATGCAGGCTTCCTTTGCGTCGGATTCGGACTCGAATTGAAACCGCGTCCCCCGCAACGCCATGTCCGCGTAGGGAATCATTGGAAATCGGGGGCCGCCGAAGTTGTTGCGGCCGATAATTCCGGTATTGATCTCCAATCCTTTTTTGAGGAGATCTTCGCTCAATTCGGAACTCGGTAAAACGGCGGACTGTTGCAGTTGGGTGATGATTTCGCCTTTCACCGTTTCGAGTTTATTTTTTTCGCGATCGTAAAAATCCCGGATCGCTTTCAACAAGTCCAAAAAACCGGGGCGTCCGTAGCGGGGTTCCACGGGAAAATAGGTTCCGCCGTAAAACGGGATGCGATCGTCGGGGGAGAGAAAGACGTTCAGCGGCCATCCCCCCTGGCCCGTCATCATCTGCAACGCCTGCATATAAATGCTATCGACTTCCGGGCGTTCTTCGCGATCGACTTTGATGGGGACGAAATTGGCGTTCATGTAGTCCGCGATCGCCGGTTCGGAAAAAGCCTCCCCCTCCATCACCGTGCACCAGTGGCAACTCGAATAGCCAATCGAAAGGAAAATCGGCTTATCCTCCCGTTTCGCTTTCTCCAGGGCTTCCTCACACCACGGCCACCAGTCGATGGGGTTATCCGCGTGTTTGCGAAGGTAGAGGCTTTGGGACTGGGCGAGACGATTGGCCATAACAATACCTGATAATTACTCGAACTGAGTCCGTTTTTCACGTTCTCCAGTATAACGTCACCCGAGTAGAACAGGCTTCTGGCTTGTTAATCTCTCTATAATTTCACAGGCAGGATGCCTGTGCTACCTGATGAATTGACGCGAAGGGGGCTCTTCGTGATTTAATTAATATCGCTAACTTGAAACTATATAGCCCCAATGTCATTATCTCGGCGACAGTTCAATCGATATTCTCACCATTTTTTAATCGGTGCATTTCTGCCCTCGGCGTTGTCGAGTTTTTTGAAAGTTGATGTATCGGAAGAAAAAGTTCACGAAACGGTCAAAACTTTCTTCAAAAATTTAGATCCGGAAACGGAATTATTGATCCCGACTTATTTGGGCAATCCCCAGCGTCGATATTACGGGTGGGGCGTACCGACGGGGTTGAATGTCGCCCAAAAATTCCCTCTCGGAACGGGGGTGACTTATGTGGGGAAAACCCGCAAAGTTTGGAGCGGGGCGGGGTGGACGGGACAGCCGACAATTACCCGCGATCGCGGACGGACTTACTTGATTATCGGTTCCTACGATTACCATCTGAGAAAAATTGATTTTGAAACCAATGAAGAAGTCTGGAAATACAAATTTGATGACGTTATTAAAGGATCTTCTAGTGTCTACATCGATGAAACCGCCGACGAAGACAACCGCATCGTGATTTTGCAGGGCAGTCGGACGGGACGGCCCAAAGGCGGACTCGCCCCCAGTTTCCGGGCAATTTCATTCCGAACCGGGAAAGAATTGTGGAAATTGGATATTCGCAAAACCCTCAGTTACAGCCGGGACAATGACAGTTCCGCTTTGTATTTAGAAAATGGTATGATTTTCAATGCCGGAGAAAATGGCATCGGCTATTTTCTCGATTCTGCGGTTACTCAATCTCAGAAAAAATCGGGATTTTTGCAACCTAAAATTATCTCGGAAGTGCAGTTGTATGAAAAGAGCGATCGCGCCCGCCACGGAGGTAATTTGGTCTGCGAATCTTCTCCAGCAAGACTCGGCGATCGCCTGTTCGTTGCGGCCGGTTCTGGACATATTTACGGCATCGATATCAATACCCGAAAAATAAGTTGGGATTTCTTCACCGGTTCGGACTTGGATGGAACTGTCGCCGTTTCGCGATCGGGTCATCTTTTTTGTGCCATTGAAAAACAGTACATCCCCGGCCGCGGCGGGGCGATCAAACTCAATCCGGACAAGCCACCCGCCGAAAGTGTGGAATGGTTTTTACCCACCGGAAACGCCAAAGTTGGAAGCTGGCAAGGGGGAATTATCGGTTCGGTTTCTATCAACGATGAATACAATCCAGACAATTTTCCGCCCCTATTTGCCACCCATGCGATCGACGGTTATTTGTACGTCGGTTCCCAGGAGAAAACCACGGGCGATCGCGTCTCAGGGCCCTTAGGAAAAGGCTCTTATCATACCCCCGTCGTCCTCGCCAAACAGAAGATCGGGGCATCTATTTCCACCCCCATTTTTACCGACGGTTACAAACTGGTGACAGCCGGATATAACGGCGTTTATTTATTTCAGTTGAACTGGGAAAAAACCGCAGCGGGAGAATCAGACGCGATCGCCAATTCCCTCGGAGATTACTATCGCCTTAACCTGGAAGCGATCGGCCGTTTCAAACCGGGGATTTCCTTCGAGTCTACCCCCGTCGTCTGGGATGGAAACATCATCATCTGCAGCCGGGATGGGTGGTTGTATACTTTGAATTAAATCATGCTAGAATTAAATACCGGAAGGGACGGTGTGAGGCAGTGTCGCGTCGGCGATGCTCAAACCGCCTTCCAAGAGAATTTTGATGTCTTCAATCCTTGAAACCAGTTTGACTTCGGTTCCTTCCGGCGTGGGTATCATCAACAGCACTTCTTCGCCACCAATACCTCGATCTGACAGTAAATCCGCACTGTGGGTACTCAAAATAACTTGTCGTTTTTTGGGTTTCTGTAGGCGATGAATTAGGGCGGGTAGCTTGCTGACGATCGCCGCATTTAGGGAGAGTTCCGGTTCTTCTAATAATAACAGTGAATCAGATTCCAATAAAGACCACAACAAACCAATCAACCGCAATGTCCCGTCCGAAAATTGGTCTTCCCGCTGTTTCCCCGCATTCGGTCGCCAATGTTCGTAAATCGCCTCCAGGTGGGGAACGCCCATCTCGTCTTTTGTATCGGTGAGGTTTTTTAACTGCGGGACGGCAAATCTCAAAGCATCTTCAATTTTTCTGAGTCGCGATTTTCTGGTTTTTTCAGGGGTTTTTGCGACCCTTTCTAAAAAAGTCCTGCCAAAGGGATCTTCGGACAGACCGGGCATGGCAAAAGCTTCCGGATGACGCACCAATTGAGGAATCAGATGCAAATATAAAATCGATTCAAAAAAATTCGATATTTCTCTAAATTCCGCATTAGAATTAATTTGCTCCAGATAGGTTTGAGTCAGTCTCAATTCGTCTTGCAAGTCGTCAGAATTGGGACGGTCTAAAATTGTCTCACCTTTCCGCCAAACCGTTTCGTGGGAAATAACGGGTTGATTTTTTCCACCTTTTTTGATTTTGACACCCAACGAATATTTCCAGATCGGCGATTCACCATTCGATTCTGACAGGTGAATTTCGATTTCGACATTGGGATTTTGACGGGCGGAAAGGCTGCGAATTTTCGAGACTCCGCCCCGATCGCTCACCGCTTTCTGCAATCCTCCTCCCGGTTTTGCCAGATCTCGCAAAAATCTGAAGGCATCCAGAAAGTTAGATTTGCCGCAGGCATTAGGACCCACCACAAAAATGCGATCGCGCAAATCCACATCTACCAACCGAAAGTTTCGCCAATTCTTGAGAATAATATGAGAGATAATCATGGCATGATTGGGAATGTTCCGAATTTTAAATGTCGCCGTCGTCTAGAATGGGGAGGGACGAACAGAGCGGGTCGTTCCCCGATGCTTTCAATCTCTCAATCGACCCTCGTCCAACTCGGAAGCGATCGCCGACGGACTGTAAAATTATACCTGTCGCCGGGAGGAGTCAACACCAGTCGTAAAATCCGATCTCGGCCTCACTTACCCAATCTAGCCAAAACCCGGTACGATCGCAGTATGAGAAAATGTTTATGGGATACTCAACTATGGAAAATAGTTTGGAGACCAACCTCGCCCCCGCCCCCCTGCAACAGGAAGACGCCCAGCAAATCCTGCAAATCGCGATGGCCCGCCGCGAGGAAAGCGGAGAACTGACCCGGGACCAGTTGGCGGAAATGGCGATGGAATTGGGCATCAGCCCGGAAGATTTGCGGGCCGCAGAACTGGAGTGGCAGAGTCGCAAGGTAGAGTTGACGGAAAAACAGATGTTCGACCAACAACGTCGCCAAAAATTCCGTCAAGATTTGATCAAATATGCGATCGTCAACTCCTTCTTGCTGGTGCTCAATCTCGTCACCACCCAAGGCGTCGCCTTCGCCCTCACCATCGCCCTATTGTGGGGACTCGGACTGACGCTGCAGGGGTGGCGGACCTTCCAAACCGAGGGAGACGCCTACGAGAAAGCCTTCAGCCGGTGGCGGCTGAAAAAACAACTCGGCAGTTCCCTAGGCACGATCGCCGATCGCGTCCTCAAAGGAATGCAATCTTAAGAATTGCAGAATTTCGGGCGGGTGGGATCAAACAAAATCCCACCCTTTTTTTTAGGGAGTCGGGAATCGGGAGTCGGGAGTCGGATAATTAATTGTTAATTATTATTCCCTTCCAACGCCACCACCAGGCACAACAGCAGAGCCTCAGTCCACTCCACGACGGCGCCGTAGGTGTCTCCCGTATGTCCCCCCAGGCGATAATTGAGCCAGGTTCCGGTCAGAATAGCGATCGCACTGCCGCCGAGCATCAACCCCACCGCCACCAGCCAGCGGTCTGGGTGCAGCCAAATTTCCAAGCCACTCAACCCCGCCAGCAGCAGCACCGCCGGCAGCAAGTCGAAGGGGGAATAGGTGGAATCCTTGTGGAAGGCGCCCTTTCCCACGGCTTTCAGGTAGGGGTAGCGGGCGATCGCCACCAACTGTCCCCAGCGTCCCCAAGCAGCTACCCCCATCAAAATCAGCCATCGGGAGCGATCGAGGTCCGCCAAAGCCGCCGTTTTCAGCAGCAAAATCACCACCGCCGCGATCGCCCCAAAAGCCCCCGTCACGCTGTCCGCCATCACCTCCAACCGCCGCTGCGGGTCCGTCACCGCCAACCCGTCGGCCGTATCCATCGCCCCGTCCAGGTGCAGCCCCCCGGTAATTCCGACCCATCCCGCCACCACCAGGGCCGATCGCGTCAATACCGGACACCCGAGCAACTGCAAACCCGTGTCAGCCAATCCCAACAATCCCCCAATCGCCAACCCCAGCACCGGAGCCAGTCGGGCGATGCCCCGAAATTCCAGGGACCAAGAGACGGGGATCGGCAAACAGGTGTAGAATGCGACGGCGGCAGCGAGTGCCGCCCCCTGACGTTCGGCAAATTGGCGGAGCGATCGAAGCGGTTTGTCAAGACTCATAAAACCAAAATTAAATGTCGGCGAGATCTATAAATATTTTCTAGGTTATGCCAGAATTGAAATGAAAACCCGCCCGGATCTGATATCGGGCCGGGTCGCAGTTAGATGATTTCTCCGGTCTGACGGCATCAACTCGCCATGATCCGTCAATCCCATCCCGGCTCCGAATTGATCGGCTCAGTTCCCGAAAGGGCGAGTCTCATCGAATCTGAACTCGGATCGATCGCCCCCCGGCGTTTTAGTTTTGCTACAATTGTGGCGAACTCAGTTCACCTAGTATCGGCATCTCCAACCCGAAAATCATCCGGGAGTTTCTCACCTCAAGTCTTTCGGCCGGGGTGAAGCGGCAAGTGAAACGACTTGAACCGCCGTGTATAATTAGGACAAATCCACACAACTCGAAGATCCGTTCAGACCAGGGCTTAACATCCCCTGAAGGCAAATTGATTTGTCGGCAGCAAAGTGGGTCTGACGGCGAGATCATCAAAGAGTGGAAGAAAAAACAAAGATCACTTTTCGCTTTGTCCGATTGTTGAGAGGCATTTTGAACCGTACATCGGGGTCTGGTGGAGCGATTCTCGTCGGCTCATCCGAACGATCTGTCCCGTATTCCAACTTTTTAAATGTCCGGAATCGGGAATCTTCGCTCCTTGAGAAAGTTGTGGCGAATCATCAACCGGCGCGTCGTTTGCAGCGCGTCTAATGCTCTCATTTTTTTGTTTAGGGGAACCTATCATATTTCAGAGGCTATTACTCCATGAGTTATGACCAGCTAAATTACAGGGTGTCTGCTCCGTGCATAATCGATTCCGGCATCATCGTCAACAAGTGCGATATGCGACGATTGCTTGTCGATCTGGGTCGAGTCCGTTACATTCATATCCAGGACGGACAGGTTAAACGTCAGGGAGAAGGTTACGTTCTGGAGGTGTTTGCCGACCCGAAGCAGGCCACCCTCATCGCCAATCACGCCATTTATTTGAACGTGCACAGTTTCGACTGTCTGGAGTTGAAACAATCCTCGGAAGACGAAAGCTATTTCGATCTGGTCCAGGACGGACGCCTGCTGCGGTTGATTCCGCTGTCGAACCCCCTGCAAGAGCAGGCGGCGCGAAATTTGAACGCGGCGGCTTTGGATGCGGTCATGGATCAGGTACTATCGACAAACTGGGATACCCAAATGGATGACGACGACTGCCCCTTCTGAACGGAATGGGAGATCGGCCGTCGGCAGGCGATCGCGGCATCTCCAGACCGCGATTTCCCTCCTCCCCGGTTTCCCCGGCTTTGTTGTCCAATCAGCCCCAAATGTCGCAACCCTTCTCATTTCAAATCCAGGCCCGCTGCACCCAAACCCGAGCCCGAGCCGGGGTTTTTGAGACTCCCCACGGCCCGGTGGAAACCCCCCGCTTCATGCCGGTGGGGACGTTGGCGAATGTCAAAACCCTGACCCCGGCCCAACTGAAAGATACGGGCGCCCACATGGTACTCTCGAATACCTATCACCTGCACCTGCAACCGGGGGAGAAAATCGTGGCGGCCGCGGGGGGCCTGCACCGCTTCATGGGCTGGGACGGGCCGATGCTCACGGATTCCGGGGGCTTCCAGGTCTTCAGCCTCAGCGAAATGCGGACAGTGGCGGAAGCCGGCGTCACCTTCCGATCGCCCCACGACGGCGCCATCATCGAACTGTCCCCGGAACGCTCCATCCAGATTCAAAACGAATTGGGCGCCGACGTGATCATGGCCTTCGATGAATGTCCGCCCTACCCCGCCACCCGGGAAGAAGTCATCGCCGCCACCGATCGCACCTACCGGTGGCTGAAACGCTGCATCGAAGCCCACCGGCGGACGGATCAGGCTTTATTCGCGATCGTGCAGGGGGGGGTCTATCCCGACCTGCGACAGGACGCCGCCCGGAAATTAGTCGAGTTGGACCTGCCCGGTTATGCGATCGGCGGCGTCAGCGTCGGGGAACCCACAACCCTTATGGATAAAGTCGTTCGGGCGACGACGCCCATTTTGCCGGAACACAAACCCCGCTATTTGATGGGGGTGGGGACCTACCGGGAAATGGCCCAGGCGATCGCGGCGGGGGTGGACTTGTTCGACTGCGTGATTCCCACCCGCCTCGCCCGCCACGGCGCCGCCCTGGTAGCCGGGGAACGCTGGAATTTGAAAAACGCCCAATTTCGAGAAGATTTCGCCCCCCTCGACGACACTTGTCCCTGCTACGCCTGCCGAAATTTCACCCGAGCCTACATCGGCCACCTGGTGCGGGCCCAGGAAATCCTCGCCTACACCCTGTTGAGCATCCACAACGTCACCGAACTGGTCCGATTCACCACCCGCATCCGGGAGGCGATTTTGGGCGATCGCTTCCCCGCCGAGTTTGCCGGTTGGCTGGCTCCCGCCCCCCAGGCATCGGAGGGTGAGGAAACAGCCGCGATCGCCGACAATATTAAGAATGATTAAGCAAGGTGTGGGGGCTCCAGGAAGCTTCGGTAAGCAGAGGGAGCTCCAGGAAGCTTCGGTAAGCAGAGGAGGCTTCGGTAAGCAGAGGAGGCAGAGGAGGCAGAGGAGGCAGAGGCGACATCTTATATCAGATTCGTACAACCTCCCCAATCATCTTTAGATGATTTGAGCTATTAGCTTG
>NZ_JAJENU010000495.1:0-44768 GCF_035615495.1 Lyngbya sp. CCY1209
GTGCTACGTGGGATTAATGTAGCACAGGCATCTTGCCTGTTTTCACAAGCTAGAAGCTTGTGCTACGTGGGATTAATTTTGAATCTGATTGACGTATCCCCACAGACTGTAATCCCGACTCAGCCAGCCGTGGAAAAACGCCATCTGGCTGGAATTTTCCTGAACCCGTTTGTAACGGTAAAGGATGCGTTCATTGACAATTTGCAGGGCGGTATATTTGTTATTTCCCCGCTGCAACGCCGCCCGAGTGGTGGCATCGAAAACGCCCGTTTGGGGCAGTCCCAAGGCCTGCTGGAGGAACGTGATGGAATTGTTAATCCCGAAGTTGACCGCCGTATCGAACATGACGATCGCCAACGCGGGATGCATCGCCGCCGCGCCGCTGCCGTCCCAATAGCTATCGTAAATTTCCAACATTTCCGCCTCGGACATTTGGGTAACATCCAGGGGCGGCAAACCTCTTCTGGCGCGATAGGCGTTGTATTCTGTCTGCAAAATTCCCCGATAAGTGCGACCGCCGATATCAGCCGGGTGATCGCTGAAACCCCCTTCAAAATAGAGAGTAAAGGCGAGGGCCGCATCGAACAACCGCTGTTCGTAGTCGCCCGCGGCGCGGGTTCGAGCCAAACTTTGGTGGCTGACGAGGGGGATGCCGACGGCGAGGGCCAATCCCAGACCGCCTGCGATTAGGCGAGACTTGAGATTGAGTTTTTTCAACGGGTTGGGTGTCAAGTTTTGCCAGTTCATCGGTGTATGCAATTCAAGGTAGGGTTTGGGGTTTTGGGAAGAATTGATCATTGGCAATTGATAATTGACAATTCAATTTCTTTGCTCTCGACTTCCGCCACCCCGGATGTTTTCAGGGTAAAAACGAGCGGGCGCGATCGATGCACACAAAACTAGACAACAGGATAGCAGGCGGGGAGCGATCTGCCTAGGTATTGGGTTCTGGAAATTGTCGCCCGACTTCGGAACCTTTTCCCGACTCCCTAATACCGACTCCCTAATACCGTTCCCGATCGCCTTCCGAACCCACCGCATCGGCGATCGCATCGAGTCCCCGTTCCTGCAATTTCTGCAACAACCCCTCCAAAATCCGGCGCACCATCCCAGGTCCCTCGTAGACCCATCCGGTGTACACTTGAACCAAGCTGGCGCCGGCTGTAATTTTTTCCCAGGCGTCCTCGGCGGTGAAAATACCCCCCACCCCGATGATGGGGATTTCGCCCCCGGTGTGTTGCCACAGGTAGCGGATCACCTCCGTCGATCGCTCCCGCAACGGTGCACCGCTGATCCCCCCCGCTTCTTCCGCGATCGGTTTTCCCGTTTGAGTCAGCCATTGGGTTTTGAGCATATCCCGGCGGATGGTGGTATTGGTGGCGATAATTCCGGCCAAACGGTGCGTTTTCGCCAGATCGACAATTTCCGCGATCGCCTCCCACTCCAGATCCGGGGCGATTTTCACCAGCAGGGGTTTTCCCTCAGTATTGGCATTTTGCAACACCCCCAGAATTTTGTCCAATTCCGTCGCCGCCTGAAGCGATCGCAACCCCGGCGTGTTGGGGGACGAGACATTCACCACGAAATAGTCTCCGCAGTCCCGCAACAGTTGGAAACTGCCTAAATAATCATCCGCCGCCCCCTCCAAAGGGGTGATCTTAGATTTGCCCAAATTGATGCCGACGGGAATTTTCGGGGACACCGAAGAAGGTTGGCTATTTTGCAGGCGGGTGGCGAGGGTTGCCGCCCCCTGATTGTTAAACCCCATGCGGTTGAGAACCGCCCGATCGTCCAAAAGTCGGAACAGTCGGGGGCGGGGATTTCCCGGTTGGGGGTGCAGCGTCACGGTTCCCAGTTCGGTAAATCCGAAGCCAAAACTCCCCCACAAACCCGCCGCCATGCCGTCCTTGTCGAACCCCGCCGCCAGCCCCACGGGGTTGGGAAAATCCAGGCCCCAGAGTTTCTGTTCCAGACGGCGATCGCTCAGAGAAAACCCCGGTTGCAATAGGGTTTCCAGCCGGGACACCGGAAGCCGGGATTTGTTGAGATCCAGCCAGTGCAGCAGTTGCATGGTTTGGTGGTGTGCCCATTCCGGATCGACCTTCAGTCCCCGGAACAAAATCGGTTTGAGCAGCGATCGATACAGATCCAATTTCCAGCCCTCAAATTGAACAACCCTTGACCCGCTAAAATTAAGGTATCCGAAATTTAAAATTAATAAAATCCGCTATAAAAATCCAGGTCGCCGTCCTGAAATTTCACTCGACTTGTGCCGTGCAGGTTTTCATCGTTTACCGGGTCACTTCATGGATTGCCAGCAACAGCCAACCGCGTCCGACGATCGCATCATCGCCCTCGCTCGAATCCTTCAAACCCTGCGAGAAGAAGAGAACGTCGATGTTTTACTCCAAACTACCTTATCCCATCTGCGATCGCAGTTCAACTACAACTTGATTTGGATCGGGCTCTACGACCGCCTCGAACATCAGTTGGTGGGCAAAGGGGGCGTCACCCCCACGGGGGAAACGGATCTCCTCCAACAGCGATTTTCCCTGTCTCCGGGGGATCTTTTGGAGCAGGTTGTCATCCAACTCCGCCACGTCGTCGTCCCCAGCTTGCAGTCCGAAACTCGGGGGGGAGAATGGCGGAGTATCGCCGCCCGGTTCGACATCGAAGGAACCCTCCTCTACCCCCTCCGCCACCGCGATCGCTGTTTCGGGGTCGTGCTGCTGGGATCGACATCCTGGGGCATTTCCCCGGGTGACGACGAGACGAGCCATTTATCCATCGTTTTGGGGACCCTGGCCACCTCGCTGTGCCAACTCGAAACCCGCTGGCAACAGCAACAACTCAAACGCCTGGACGAACCCCTGTTCAAACTCCTGTCGCGGCTCTCTCAACCCCTCACCCCCGATCGCGCCCTGGAAGCCGTGGTGGAGGAAATCCAGCGGTTCATCGAACCGAGCCGCACCAGCGTCTACTGGTACGCCAAGGAAGGGCGGTATTTTTGGCTGCGAGCCCGGACCCAGCAGAAATTATCCGTCGGCGGCAACCACCACGCCTCCTCCGGCATCACCGTCCAGGATCTGGGGGATTTTTACGGCGCCCTCAAAGCCAACCGCCTCGTCTCCATCGGGGAGGCCTACAGTTCCCTGAGCGCCGATACCACGGGGATATTGATGGAGAAAATCCGCGCCCGATCGCTCCTAGCTGCCCCCATCGGCTCGGGGGACGACCTGCTGGGCTTCGTGGCCGTGGAGGGGCAGCAAGCCCGGATCTGGCAGGAGTCCGAAAAGTTGGGGTTGCAGGCGATCGCACAATTATTATCCCTCACCGCCCCGGTTTGGGAGCGATCGGAGAAAATCCAGCAAATCGAATTCGACCGCGCCCTCGCCTGCGGGTCGATCCGGGCGATCGCGAATTCGGCCGAGGGGGATGCCATCTTTCAGGATATCGGCGATCGCTTGAGTCGGCGCCTGGGGGGGACGCGGGTGTTGCTGCTGCAAGGTGAACCCTCGGCGGGGTTCGAGGCGATTTACCAAACCGAACCGAGCCCCGAAAAGCGCCCCGTCGCACCCTTATCCGCGCCTTTGAGTCCCCTGTCGGAGGCCGAGTGGGAAACCCTGCACTTGGAAGGGGTGCTGGCGGTGGAAAATTGGGCTGAGGAGCGGATTTTGGCGGCTTGGCGGAAACCCCTGTGGGAGGGCGGGGCGCGATCGCTGTTGGTGGCCCACGGACACCTGTCCCGGCCCGACACCCACTGTTTGCTGGTCATCTGCCACGACAGTCCCCGCAGTTGGGACAGCCTGGAACGGGATCTGGTGCGGCACGTCGGACGGCAACTCACCGCCGTCGTCCAACAGTGGCACTTGCATCAAGAATTGCACCGATGCCAACAGGTTCAAGATGCGATCGCCCGCAGTTGGGATGCCCTGCACGACACCCAAGACATCCAATCCGCCACCGGGGGCCTTTTACAAGCGATCGCCGAGTTTTTGGAGAGTCCCCGGGTGTATCTGGTCGCCCGGTCGGAAGCGCCGGAAACCGCCACAATTGCAGCCGTTTGGACGGCCGATGGCGAACCCGTCCCCGCCGGCGTCAATATCCCGGTCGCCGCCGATCCCCTGATTCAAAGCGGCCTGTCGTCAGGCGAAATAATATGTGTAGACGCCTCCCGCCTGTCCCCGGAAACCAAAAATTGGCTTCCCGGAACTGTCGATCGCCAAATGGGCGCGATCGCATTACCCACAGCCCCCCAACACCTCACCCAGACGCTATTGTTGGCGATCGATCCCCGACATCATCCCGACGAAACGGACGGTTTGCAACCCCTGCTGACGCAACTCGCCTGGTCCTGCCGCTACCTGCAACTCGGCCGGCAGTTGGAAACCCGACAGCAAAGCTTGGCCTGCCTGAACTGGTACAAACACCGCCGCCTGGATTGGCTGTGCCGCACCGTCGGATCGGGGATCAAACAACTCCAGGAACTCGACAACTCCCCTCTCAACTCTCAGGAGGGACACAAACAGCAACTCGCCCACCTCCGCCAACAACAACTGCTGCGGCAGATCGGCAACGCCCTCGCCACCACCGCCTCGGCTATCAAACAGGAACAGTGGCAACTCCGCTACACCCGGGAACCGGTCCCCATCGCCAGTTTACTGCGACACATCCGCAGTCGCATCGACCCGGTACTCAGAAAGCGGGGGTTGATACTGCCCATCCGCCGGGACTGGCAGGGGACGATCGCGGGCGATCGCATCAAACTCGAATTGGCGATCGGAGAGTTGCTACAGTTAGTGTGTTACGGATCGCGAGAAGGAGACTCCATCCAAATCGCCGTTTCCCCCCCCGATCGCCGGGTCGCGGTCGTCACCGTCGAACCCGCCTCCCCCCTCGACCCCCGCCGGTTCGACGAATCAGTCCCCGACTGGCTGGAAATGCCCCCCCTGGCGCGATCGCCCGCCCGACACTGGCTCATCTGCCGCCGAATCGTCGAACAAATGGGCGGTCAACTCCAACTCAAATCCGACACCATCCATTTGATTCTGCCTTTGGCCGATTAGGTGGAGGGGCAGGGGGGCAGGGGGGCGGAGGAGGCGGAGGAGGCAGAGGAGGCAGAGGGGGCGGAGGGGGCGGAGGGGGCGGAGGGGGCGGAGGAGGCGGAGGAGGCAGAGGAGGCAGAGGAGGCAGAGGAGGCAGAGGAGGCAGAGGCGACATCTTATATCAGATTCGTACAACCTCCCCAATCATCTGAATATGATTTTTGCTATTAGCTTGGGAATTGATTCCCAAGCGGTGCAGATGTTCTACCCGTTTCTGCACTTCCCCCGCTTCCCCCGCTCCCTCCGCTTACCGAAGCTTCCTCCGCCCCCCCCGCTCCCCACACCCCACCGAGCACACCCCACACCCCATTCCCCTATGCTCATTTCTCTGCGAATTGACAATTTTGCCCTGATCGACCACCTGGATCTCGAATTCGGTCCCGGATTGAACGTGTTTACGGGGGAAACCGGGGCGGGTAAGTCCATCATCTTGGATGCCGTCGATGCCGTTTTGGGGGGGCGGGTCGATCGCCGCAGCATCCGCAGCGGGGCGGATCGGGCGATTTTGGAAGCCGCCTTCGAGGTGAATCCGGCCCTGATGGACTGGTTCGCAGAACAGGAAATCGATCTCGTCGATGGGTCCCTGGTGGTCTGTTCCCGGGAATTGACCGTCAACCAAGATAAATTTCGCAGCCGATCGCGCTTGAATGGTATTTTAGTCAGCCGTGGGACCGTCGATCGCCTCCGCGATCGCTTCGTCGAAATTACCGCCCAGGGCCAAACCGTGCAGTTGGGGGAACCCACCTTGCAGCGGGAGTGGTTGGATTTGTACGGGGGAGCCCCTACAATTGCCCTACGACAACAGGTAACACTCGCCCACGCCAAAGCCCGAAACGCCGCGATCGCCCTGGAAAAGCGGCAGCAGGGGGAACAGCAGCGGCTGCAGCGGCTGGATTTACTGCAATATCAAATTCAGGAACTCGAAACCGCCGAGCTCGCCGATGCGGACGAGTTGGAACACCTCCAGCAAGAGCACCAACGCCTCAACCACATCGTCGAATTGCAGCAGCAAAGCTATCAAATTTATCAAGCCCTCTACCAACACGATCGCGGGGGAGAGGCCGCCGCCGACCTGCTCAGTCGCGCCGAAACCCTATTACAAGATATGGTGGAATACGATAGCGAACTCAAACCCATTCTGACAATGGTGGAGGATGCTTTAGCCCAGGTCACGGAAGCCGGACAGCAAATCGGCCGCTACGGAGAGCAACTCGAATCGGACCCGGACCGCTTGCAGGATGTCGAAGATCGGATTCATGACCTCAAACAGATCTGTCGCAAGTACGGCCCGACGCTGGCGGAGGTGATGGACTATTTTGATCGCATCCGGGCCGAATTGGCGGAACTCGAAGACGCGGATCAGTCCCTCGAAGGGCTGGAAAAAGCCTACTGCGAGGCCCAAACCCGCCTGGAAGAGGCCTGCCACCTCCTCACCGCCGAACGCCACGAAATCGCCCGCCGCCTGGAAATTCACCTCATCCGGGAGTTGAAACCGTTGGCGATGGAGAGCGTCCGGTTTAAGGTGGAGATTATCCCCACCGAACCCACGCCGACGGGAAGCGATCGCATCCAATTTTGTTTCAGTCCCAACCCGGGTGAACCCTTGAAACCCTTGAGCGACACGGCGTCCGGCGGGGAGATGAGCCGATTTCTGCTGGCCCTGAAGGCCTGTTTTTCCCAAATTGAGGGGTCGGGAACTCTGGTCTTTGATGAAATTGACGTGGGGGTGTCGGGGCGGGTGGCCACTGCGATCGCACAAAAATTGCACCAACTCAGCCACCGCCACCAGGTGCTCTGCGTCACCCACCAACCCCTGGTGGCGGCGATGGCTGATCACCACTTCCGGGTGGCTAAAACGGTGATCCCCTCCGATGAGAACGGCCAACCCGCCTCCGACAAGCGGACGGTGGTTCGGGTCGCGTCCCTGGATACGGGGGGACGGCGGGAGGAGTTGGCCCAACTGGCCAGCGGGCGATCGGTCCGGGAGGCGATCGCATTTGCGGAGTCCCTGCTGACCCAGGCGGATTCCCTGCGTCAAAATGGGGCGAAGGCTTTACAATCGTGAATGATATTTGATTTCCGTCCGCAGATGACGCAGATGACGCAGATTTCTGATTTACTATTTTTTAATTTCAGATGCGAATTTTAGTCACGATCCCCCATTTTTATAATCCCGAAGGCGACGGTAGCCACGCCTCCCTCAACAAAGATCCGCGACCGAGATTGATGGGGTTGAGCATGAGTTTGACCGCCCTGCGGGGACTCTACAGCGACAGTCAGTGCGTCATCGATATCGGCAAATGCGCCACGTTTCCGGTCAACCACTGCGGGGGTAATGCGGTGGATATCGTCATTTGTACCACCCAGAATTGTCACCTGTTGCAACAACTGCCCTTGCCCCCAGGTTTTTACCGCCACCACGCCACCGATGCCGAGCCGATGAAATTGGGGTTCGAGTGTCAGGACGTGTTGCGGAATGAGTTGGGGAAATACGATTATTATTGTTATTTGGAAGATGACTTAATTTTACACGACCCCTGGTTTTTTGTCAAGTTGAGGTGGTTTAATGCCCACGCGGGGAATGAAACTCTTTTGCAGCCGAACCGCTACGAAATTTCTCCCTACGGGAAAGTCAACAAAGCCTACATCGACGGCAATTTACTGCCCCACGTCACCGCCAAGTTTCAAAACGTGCGCGATCGCCCCCAGTTGACCGGGAAAGTCATGGAACAGCCACTCCAGTTTCGGCGCACCCTCAACCCCCACGCGGGCTGTTATTTTCTCAATGCAGAACAGATGAAATATTGGGCCGAACAGCCCTATTTTTTAGACCGCGAC
Organism: Lyngbya sp. CCY1209; assembly: GCF_035615495.1. Taxonomy (GTDB): domain Bacteria; phylum Cyanobacteriota; class Cyanobacteriia; order Cyanobacteriales; family Microcoleaceae; genus Limnospira. Next base: position 7,944 of record NZ_JAJENU010000495.1, read on the forward strand.
AGCAGTTTTATCGGACCGTTGGAAAGTGCGGCAACGTTGGGGATTATGAAAACCTTTAAAATTTACAAACCGGCGGACGAGTACGCCAACTTTTTGGAAATTCAACATTTCGGTTCCAACTTCTTGAGCTTGATTGGCAAGCAGGTCAAATTGTCCGGAGAAGAATCCTAGAGAGCGATCGCGGCTCAACTCATATCAGATCCGATTATTGAGTCGCACCAACTTCCCAATCATCTTCAGATGATTTGATCGGGTAGGGGCCCCTGGCTTGCGCCCTCTGGAATTGATTCCCAAGCGGTGTGGAGATCCAACCCGTTTTGTTCCGGGCAATCAACCGGATTTTAGATCACTATTTTTCCAATTGCCGATAGGCTTGAATGGCAAAGAAGAAGAACCCCAGCGTCCCCAGGAGGGTCAGCACCGGCTCGATCAGGCTCGGTTTGAAAATTTCGTCCATCGGTCGATCGCCCCATAACGCGACAAGATTGATCTAACGCGACCCGAAACGTGTTTCCTGAGAAGCCAAATCGAATCGCTCCCGCATTGTACCAAAATCCGCAGGGAAAGTCTCTCGATCGCGGGGGGTGTCGCCATCCATCCCCACCCGGCAGACGAGTGAGGAATTCCGGAGAGATTCGGTTAAAGTGAAAAATATCAATGCTTGAACTCAATCGGTCCATACGCAACTTATGTCAGCCCAATCTTTCAATCAATCCTTTTCCGAAATTGATGTCAGAACCCTCGCCTCCTGCCTGCAAGCCTCTCCGGAGGCGGTGCAACTGATCGATGTCCGCGAACCTCAAGAGTTGGCGATCGCGAGGGTGGATGGATTTCTCAACTATCCGTTGAGCGAATACCAGCAGTGGGCCGAACCCATTTTGACCGACCTCGACCCCCACAAGGAAACCCTGGTGATGTGCCACCACGGACGGCGATCGGCCCAAATGTGTATGTGGCTCGTCGAACAGGGATTCACCGACGTCAAAAATATCGCGGGTGGCATTGACGCCTACGCCAAAGCGGTCGATCCGAGCGTCCCGCTTTATTAATCGGGAGTCGGGAGTCGGTATTAGGGAGTCGGGAGAATTGAAAGCCCCGAGGTTCCCCCAAGCAAGTTGACGCACGAGCGCTCATTGCCATAATTGACCGCGATCGAAAAAGAGTCCGCGTCTGCGGACTCTCCTAGTTCTGGGGGTCGGCTCGGGGGGCGATACGGAGCAGAAAGCTGTCGAGTTCGATCTGTTGCGCCATCGCCGCGGAGAAACCTGACCTAGTTTGTGACTGAAAGTTCGTCTACCAGTTTGACCCGTCCCCGCAGGGTGGAGCGCAGCAGGCGATCGATGGCCCGACGCTCTTCTTCGTCGAGGGACTCATCGAGGATCGCGGCCATGAGGCCGTAGCGGTCGGCGAGGGTCAGAGATTTGGTTTCGCAGACGGAAACTGTGATTTCGTTGATGGCACCGGGAAGGAGTTTGACTGGAAACATTGGCGGGGTTTGAACTCGACACTTTAATCATCGCCCGTTTTCCCGAGTTCATGGGTGATTCACCTTCTGAGGCTCCGTGACAATCCGAGGCACTTTGAGTGAGTCAACTGACGGGTCAACTGCGATCGCCGTCACATCTTAACCCAATTTTTAGATTTAGGGAAGCCAGAACCCCCATGCATGGAGGGTTTGACCCCCCCGGGGGGGCATCTCGGAGACGGGGGGAGCATTTCTCGGATAAAATAGCCAAAATTGTGAGGCGATCGCATCCATCCCAGTCATGCAGCTCTTGACACGGTTTTCGCGGAAATTTTGGGTCGGGATGACGGCGATTTTTTTGCTGTCGCTATCGCTGAGATTTTGGGATCTCGATCGCTTCAATACCCTCGTTTTCGACGAGGTGTATTTCGCCAAGTTCGCCCACAACTATCTCACCCGCACCCCCTTTTTTAATTCCCACCCCCCCCTGAGTCAATATCTGATCGCGATCGCCCTCCAAATCGGCTCTATTTTTAATTGGGGAAGCGATGCTGTCCACGATGCGGCGGGTTATCCCCTCTCGCCCTGGAATTACCGCTGGATGAATGCGGCGATCGGTTCGACGATTCCGGTGCTGGTGGGCGCGATCGCCTACCAACTGACCCGCCGCTCCAGTTTCGCTTTCATCGCCGCCGGTTTCATGGCGTTGGACGGTTTATTTTTGGTGGAATCCCGCTACGCCCTCAACAATATTTATATCATATTTTTCGGCTTATTGGCTCAACTTTTATTTTTAATTTCATTGAGTTGCAAAAATCAGCATCGCCCGGTTTGGCTGATTCTCGCCGGGGTTTGTTTCGGGGCATCCGTCGCCGTCAAGTGGAACGGGTTGGGATTTTTATTGGGGATTTATTTATTATTGATTGTGGCAGGGTTGATGAAATGGCGATCGCCCGCTTTTTCCTCCCCCCTGGAACGGCTGACGGAATTGAAACCGATCCACATTATCCTGAACTTGGCGATCGTTCCATTTTTAACCTACACCCTACTTTGGATTCCCCACCTCCGACAAAATCCCAAATATAACCTGTGGGAATTGCACCAAAAAATTCTCACCTTCCACCAAAATTTGGGGGGTGATACGGACATTCATCCCTACTGTTCCCAATGGCACACCTGGCCCGGGACGATCCGGCCGATGGTCTATTTTTTTGAACGGGTAAACAGCCCCGAAAATATCCCCCCGTCGCTCAATAATATTTCGATTCCGGAATTCCCGATAATTTACGACGTGCACGGCATGGGAAATCCCGTTTTGTGGTGGTTTTCAATATTGGCAATTGCCGGATTTGTCGGGGTCGCCTTGAGCGATCTTGTTTCGCGCGATCGCATTCTCCCGAAGCCGGAATATTGGGTCATCCTGTACGCGATCGCCAACTGGGGCGCCAATTTTCTCCCCTGGGCGATGGTGAGTCGCTGCCTGTTCATCTATCATTATATGGGGGCGGTGGTGTTTGCGATCATGGCGGCGGCTTGGTGGTGCGATCGCTGGCTGCACAGCCGCCAACCCGACCGAAAAATCATGGGAATGACCGCGATCGTTCTGGTGGTGATGGCGTTTCTCTACTGGCTTCCCATCTATCTCGGTTTACCCCTTTCCCCGGAAGAATGGAAGCTGCGAATGTGGTTGAATTCATGGATTTAGGGTTTGTCATCGAGTCTAGTAGTGGACTGTTTCATCTTAAATGAGGCGATCCGATCTGAATCCACAGGCAAGATGCCCGATGCTCCGTTTTGAATTTTGCCTCATTTGAGCCGAAACGGTCTACTACTAGACTACAGGAAAAACCGATCAATTCTCCGTGTTCTCTGTGCCTCTGTGGTGAAATTTTATGAATTTTTAAATCTGAAAATTAGACTCTAATCCTCTTGAGAGGATTTTCGCTGTTAGCTTGGGAATTGATTCCCAAGCGGGTTTCTTCTATCGTTCTAGTATAACTCCGATTTTAATAAGATGCCAATGAGGATGGAAAACAAATCTTCAAGATCGGCGGGGACTCGGTACAAGTTCAGGTCTTGTTCGATTTGTTTTTGGCGGCGATCGAACCGGGAAAATTGCCAAATATCGCCCGTCGAGACGGCACCGTACAATGGGTTTTCGCCTTCATCAATCCAGCGATCGAGGGCGATCAGTTCCACCGCAAGCTGGGTCAGTCCCCGCGCCAGATCCGCATTTTTTGCCTCGATAATCAGCAGACGATTTTCCGAACGAAGGTAATAGTCGAGGGAGCCTTTAAGCTGCTCGGAAACATTGATAGAATATTCGATCCTGAGCTGGGCTTGGGTGTAGTCGATCAACTCCAGAACCACCGGAGCAATGAGGATTTCTCGCCGCGCCGCTTCGCTGGTGAGGCTGACAAAAGGGAGGCGGCGGCGAAGGTTCTGTTTGAGGTTGGCGATGGGGATGGCGTTGGATTCCAGATCCGCTTTGGGGAGGGTGAGGGTGTCGCGGCGGAGCGAGACTCCGAATTCGGCCAGAATGTCTTCCGGCTCGTAGATCATCTCAAAATAGCTGCGAAATGTGTAGGATTTTCCGGTTTGGAGGATGTTGGGTTTCGCCATTTTGGATTTTGGGGTGAAGCCTGGATTTACCCATAATCTAATTCAGGTTGGGCGACTCCTGTGGCAAAATGTTTAAGAACCACCAATCTGGCCACACTGTCCACGATCTGCCATGACTGCAACCATTCCGACCCTGGCGACCCAGTACGACCCCTTTTCCACCGAAGCCAAATGGCAGAAATATTGGGAAGAAAAGCAGGTTTTCAAGGCTGACCCGGCGAATCCGGGCGAACCCTACACCATCATGATCCCGCCGCCGAACGTGACGGGAAGCCTGCACATGGGCCACGCCTTCAACAACTCCCTCATCGACGCCCTGATCCGCTATCATCGGATGCGGGGCTACAACGCCCTCTACCTGCCCGGAACCGACCACGCCAGCATCGCCGTGCAGACCATTTTGGAACGGCAACTGCGGGAAGAGGGAAAAAACCGCTACGATCTGGGGCGGGATAAATTCCTGGAACGGGCTTGGGAGTGGAAGGAACAGTCCGGCGATCGCATCGTCAACCAACTGCGACGGTTGGGCGTCTCCTGTGACTGGACCCGGGAACGCTTCACCCTGGATGAAGGACTCTCCAAAGCCGTGCTCGAAGCCTTCGTCCGCCTCTACGAAGATGGGTTGATTTACCGGGGCGAATATCTGGTCAACTGGTGCCCCGCCAGCGAGTCGGCGGTGTCGGATTTGGAGGTGGAAAATAAGGAAGTCAACGGACATTTGTGGCACTTCCGCTATCCCCTCAGCGACGGCAGCGGCTTCGTGGAGGTGGCGACGACCCGCCCGGAAACGATGTTGGGCGATACGGGAGTCGCGGTCAACCCGAAGGACGATCGCTACAAAGATTTGATCGGCAAAACCCTCACCCTGCCGATTATGAACCGGGAAATTCCGATTGTCGCCGATGAGTTGGTCGATCCGGAATTCGGAACCGGATGCGTGAAGGTGACGCCCGCCCACGACCCCAACGATTTCGAGATGGGGAAACGGCACGATTTGCCGATGATTAATATTATGAATAAAGACGGCTCCATGAATGAGAATGCGGGGCCGTTTGAGGGGCAGGATCGCTTCGTCGCCCGCAAAAATGTGGTGAAGCGGTTGGAAGAAGATGGGGTTTTGGTGAAGGTGGAGGATTACAGCCACTCTGTTCCTTATAGCGATCGCGGAAAAGTTCCCGTCGAACCGCTATTATCAACTCAGTGGTTCGTGAAAATTCGCCCCCTGGCCGATCGCGCCTTGGATGCTTTAGATAATCACAATAGCCCCGCTTTTGTACCCCAACGGTGGACGAAAGTTTATCGCGATTGGCTGGTGAGGTTGGAGGATTGGTGCATTTCCCGACAACTGTGGTGGGGACATCAGATTCCCGCCTGGTATGCGGTGAGTGAAACCGGGGGAGAAATAACCGATTCCACGCCCTTTGTTGTCGCCCGGACCGAAGCCGAAGCGAAAAAACAGGCGATCGCAAAATTCGGCGAAACCGTGGAACTCCGCCAAGATCCCGACGTACTCGACACCTGGTTTTCTTCCGGATTGTGGCCGTTTTCGACTCTGGGATGGCCGGAAAATACCCCCGATTTACAAACCTATTATCCCACAAATACCCTCTCCACCGGCTTCGACATCATCTTTTTCTGGGTCGCCAGGATGACGATGATGGCGGGATATTTTACCGACCAAATGCCCTTCCAAACCGTCTACATCCACGGGTTGATCCTGGATGAAAATGGCAAAAAGATGTCCAAATCAGCAGGAAACGGCATCGATCCGTTATTGCTGATCGACAAATACGGAACCGACGCCCTCCGCTATACCCTGATGCGAGAAGTGATCGGCGCCGGACAGGATATCCGCCTAGAATACGATCGCGAAAAAGACGAATCCCCCTCGGTGGAAGCCTCCCGCAACTTTACGAATAAGTTGTGGAATGCCGCCCGGTTCGTGTTGATGAATTTGAAGGGACACACCCCCGCCCAGTTGGGGGCGCCGGACATCATTCAGCTAGAATTGAGCGATCGCTGGATTTTGTCCCGCTTCAACCAAACCGTCAAGCAAACCTGCGATTACATGGAAGCCTACGGCATGGGAGAAGCCGCCAAGGGGCTCTACGAGTTCATCTGGGGCGACTTCTGCGACTGGTACATCGAACTCGCCAAATCCCGCCTGCAGGGGGACGATGGGGCCTCCCGGCGAGTCGCCCAACAGGTGTTAGCCCACGTTTTGGAGGGGATTTTGAAGCTATTACATCCCTTCATGCCGCACATTACTGAAGAAATTTGGCACACCCTCACCCAAACCGGCGAGGAGGATTGTCTGGCGGTTCAAGCCTATCCAAAAGTGGAGGAAGATGCGATCGATCCCCAACTGGAAACGAATTTCGACCTGATCATCGGCGCCATCCGCACCCTGCGAAACCTTCGCGCCGATGCGGACATCAAACCGAAGGTCAAAGTTACGGCAATTTTACAAAGCGAAAATGCCACGGAACGGGATATTTTAGAAGGGGGAGAAACCTACCTAAAAGACCTCGCAGGCGTGGAAAATTTGCTAATTGCCGAGGCTTTGAAAGGCGATGAAGGTCAAAGTATTGCCGGTGTGGTGGGCACGGTGCAAGCCCTGATTCCCCTAGCCGGCGTAGTGGATTTGGAAGCCCTGAAAAAGCGCACGGAGAAAAAACTGGCGAAAATCCAGAAGGAAATCGACAGTTACAACAAGCGGTTGAGTAACCGCAACTTCGTGGAAAAAGCCGATCCCGCCGTGGTTCAGGGTGCGCGGGATGCCCTCGCAGAAGCCGAAAAACAGGCAGAAATCCTGCGAAATCGTCTGAGCGGTTTCTAATTGTAAACAAGTCGAAGGGCGCAAACCTTGCGCCCCTACCCATCCCCCAATTAAATCTGTGTCATCTGCGTAATCTGCGGAAGATCCAACACCCCGAATTTTGGCAACCTGAGACGGTTGCCCCCACAGAAAAGGAAAACAATAAATAATTATCAATTATCAATTATCAATTATCAATTATCCCCCCACCCCCAATGAATCATTATCAAGTCGGTGGCAGTTTAAGTACAGAAGCCCCCAGCTATGTGGAACGGGGGGCCGATCGCGAACTTTACGAAGCATTAATTCGCGGGGAGTTTTGCTACGTTTTGAACTGCCGCCAGATGGGGAAATCTTCCCTTTTGGTGCGGACTTCCTACCGGCTACAACAGCGGGGGTTCAAATGTAGCAGTTTGGATATGACCTGCATCGGCAGCGAGAACGTGACGCCGTTGCAGTGGTATAAAGGCATCCTGACAAAGCTGTGGTTCGGGTTCAAACTGTCGCGGAAGTTCAAGGTCAAAACCTGGTGGCAGGAACGGGAAGAACTCTCTTTATTGCAGCGGTTGAGTCAATTTATCGAAGAGTTGTTGAATCAGTTTCCGGAAGAACGGCTGTTTATTTTTGTGGACGAAATCGACAGCATTTTGACCCTCAATTTTCCGGTGGATGATTTTTTCGCGTTGATCCGGTACTGTTACAATCAGCGGGCGGTGAATCCGGAGTACAATCGGATCACGTTTGCGATTTTTGGAGTCGCCACGCCTTCGGATTTGATTCGGGACAAAAAACGGACGCCGTTCAATATCGGGACGGCGGTGGAACTGACGGGATTTGACGACAATTGTATTGACGCTTTGATACCGGGTTTGGAGGGAAAATTTGCCGACCCGAGGGCGATTTTAAAGGCGGTGTTGGAGTGGACGGAGGGCCAGCCGTTCCTGACGCAAAAATTGTGCAACCTGCTGGTTTCGTTTGCGGAGAATGACAAAAAATCGAGTTTTGGAATTCTGCCCGGTTCCGAAACTTTTTTTGTGGAATATATCGTGCAGACTCGGGTGGTCAAAAATTGGCAATCCCGGGACGAACCGGAACACTTGCGGACGATCCGCGATCGCATTTTGCGAAATGAAAAGTGGGCGGCGCGGCTGCTGGGGATGTATCAGGCGATGTTGCGGGGCGAGGCGATCCGGACAGACGACAGCCGGGAACAGATGGAGTTATTGTTATCGGGAATTGCGACAAAACAGGAGGGTTTGATAAAGGTCAAAAATCCCATTTATCGAGAAGTTTTTAATTCGGAATGGGTGGGACGAAAATTAAACGAGTTGCGCCCCTATTCCCAGGCGATGGATGCTTGGATTGCCTCCGAAAAAACCGATAACTCTCGTCTTTTAATTGGTCAAGCGTTGCAGGATGCGAAGAACTGGTCGAGGGGGAAAAGTCTGGGGGATGACGACTATCAGTTTTTGGCGGCGAGTGAGAATCGCGATCGCCGAGAAGTGCAGCAAAAATTGGAGTTGGAACGCGCCCGGGCCCTGGAAAAAGCCTCGCAGGTTCAGCGGCGGTTGCTGGCATTTTTGGGGGCGACTTCGGCGGTGATTTCCGGGCTGGCGATCGCCACATTTTTACAATATCGCCAAGCCTTAGAAAGTGAAAGATTGGCAAAAATTAGCGCAATAAAAGCGACGATTTCATCCTCCGTCGCCCGTTTCGAGTCCCACCAAAGACTCGATTCTGTCTTCGATTTATTGAAGGCAAAAAGACAGCTAAAAACCCTCAAGAATTATTCCCCCCAATTGAAAGAAGATATCGAGTCAAATTTGAAGCGATCGCTGTTTTGGGTTCACGAAGTCAATCGCATCGATGACACGCCGTTTTCGCTGCTGGATGTGGCGTTCAGCCCGGACGGGCAATTGGTCGCCGGGGCGGTGAGTAAGGGACAGGTAAAAATTTGGAAAGCGGACGGAACGCCCGTCACAACTTTGGACAGCCACGCCACCGTCTTTACCGTCGAATTTCACCCCAATTTACCGTGGGTTGGCGCGACCCATTTGGACGGGACGGTGAAGCTGTGGAATTGGGAAACGGGGGAAGTCAAACAAGCGATTAAAGCCCACGAGGGGCCGGCGTGGAGTTTGAGTTTCAATCCGGACGGAAAAACCTGGGTTTCGGCGGGGGGCGATCGCCAAATTAAAGTCTGGGATATAAACGGGAATTTGTTAAAAAATTGGACAGGACACGAGGGCATGATCTGGGATGTGGACTTCAGCCCGGACGGTGAAAAAATCGCCACGGCGAGTATCGACAATACCGCAAAATTATGGACTTCGGACGGCCGACTCCTGCAAACCTTCGAGTCCGAAACCGATGTTTGGAACGTGGCGTTCAGTCCCGACGGCGAAACCCTCGCCACCGGGGATGAGAAGGACGTGAAACTGTGGAAATCGGACGGCACATTCATCAGAACCCTGGCTGGACACGGACAGCGGATCGAAGATTTAGTCTTCAGTCCGGACGGACAGAGAATCGCCTCCGCAAGCCAAGATCGGACCGTGCGAGTTTGGCTGGCGGACGGCACGTTATTGAGAACCTTTTCCGGACACACTGGCATCATCCGGGGGGTGGCATTTTCCCCCGTCAATTCCAACTTAGTCGTCTCGGGCAGCGAAGATCATTCGATCCGGCTGTGGCATCCCCAAACTTCCCTCGTCACGGCGTTTCATTTCAATGCCGAAATCTGGGATATCGCCTTTTCCCCCGACAGTGAAACCTTGATCGCCAGCAACGGGCCGACGGTTTATTTGCGCGATCGCGGCGGAAAAATTACCCAAACCCTCGAAGGCGGAAGCGGCACTTTATTCGGCTACGATTTCAGCCCCGACGGGGAAATTATTGCAGTTTCGGGTTCCGATAAAACCGTGCAACTTTGGAATAAAAATGGCACTCTTTTAAATACCCTGACCGGACATCAAAACCAGACCTGGGATGTCAGCTTCAGTCCGGACGGCCAAAAATTGGCCTCCGTCAGCGAAGATGGGACGGTCAAACTGTGGACGCGGGACGGAAGCCTGCTGAAAACTCTCTCCGGCCACCGGGGACGGGTCTACCGGGTGATTTTCAGCCCCGACGGCCGAAAGTTCGCGTCGGCGGGGTCGGATGGGACGGTGCGAATCTGGAACGCGGACGGGACCCCCTTCAAAACTGTCATCGCCCACGACAGCGATATTTTCGGGTTGGCGGCGAGTCCGGCGGGGGAATTTTTCGCCACCTCCAGCATGGACCAGACCGCGAAACTGTGGCGGTGGGACGGGACGGCGGTGAGGACGTTTGAAGGTCACGAAAATGGCGTGCCCGGTGTCGATTTCAGCCCGGACGGGCGCCTGCTGGCGACGGGAAGCACCGATCGCACCGTGAAATTGTGGACGGTGGAGGGCGAGGAAATCAAAACCCTCTACGGCTGCTGCGGCGGCTTCTGGACTGTGAAATTCAGTCCGGATGGCAAAACCATCGTCACCGCCAGCGACGATCGCACCGTGGCGATGTGGGATGTGGAGGCAGTTATCAACCTGGATGAACTGGTCTACGCCTGCGATTGGATGGGGGATTATTTGCGAACGAATGCGAAACTTGAAACGGGCGATCGCGACCTGTGCGACGGTCGATAAAATTGACATTTATGGGCGGTTGAATTACCCTAGACTTGACCGTTAAAAATCGTGGCATCGGATTTGAGTTCTGCCAGTGCCGTCGAGGGGGGAACCAACTGTTTAATATCAAATCTTGATAATTGCTCAGACATTGAGAGGATGGAGAATTTGGGGAGAAAGATGAAAAATCCGACTCCCGACTCCCGACTCCCGACTCCCTCGATCTCAGATGTTTTGTGGTTAATTATCGGGATCTGATATAATGAACGACTCAATCTCGATTTATCAAGTCGGTGGCAGTCTCCAAGCCGACGCTTCCAGCTACGTCACCCGTCAGGCGGATGAAAACCTCTACGAGGCTTTGAAGCGGGGGGAGTTTTGCTACGTCCTCAACTGCCGGCAGATGGGAAAATCTTCCCTGATGGTGCGGACTCGCGACCGTTTGGAACGGGAAGGGGTGCACTGCACGACCTTGGACATGACGGTGATCGGCAGCGAAAATATCACGCCGCTGCAATGGTACAAGGGGATTTTCGTCGAACTGTTGCGGGGATTCGGACTGTCGCGCAAAATCCCGTTTAAAAAATGGTGGACCGAACAGGGGGAGATTTCGTGGATTCAAAAATTAAATCAATTTATTTGTGAGATTTTGTTGCCGGAGTTTGCCGGGGATAATTTTTGCATTTTTATCGACGAAATTGACAGTATTTTGAGCTTATCATTTTCCGTGGATGACTGGTTCGCCTTCATCCGATTTTGTTACAATCAACGCGCCACGAACCCGGAATACAACCGCCTCACCTTCGCCATTTTCGGAGTTGCCACCCCGTCGGATCTGATCCGCGATCCCCGCCGCACCCCCTTCAATATCGGCACCGCGATCGAGCTGTGCGGGTTTAGGGACATCGAAGCCCTCCCCCTGATCGACGGTTTGAGGATTCCCGGAAAAGATCCCCTCAAACTGCTGAGAGCCATTTTAGATTGGACAGGCGGACAACCATTTTTAACTCAAAAAATTTGCGGAATCTTATCTGAAAAATCTGTTCAATCCGGCGGTAACGGCTTCAAAATAACGGCAACCGAAATTGAGATCGTCGAAACAGTCGTTCAAAACTATGTCCTTCAAAATTGGCAAACCCAGGACGAACCGGAACATTTACGAACCATCACGAATCGACTGTTGAGGGACGAAAATAAAGTTGCCAATTTGTTGGGTCTGTATCAGCAAATTTTGAGCGGTGCGGAAATCGAAGCGGACGGAAATCCGGAACATATGGAACTGTTGTTGTCGGGGGCGATCGCCAAAAAAAACAACCATTTAAAAGTCAAAAATAAAATTTACGAGCGGATCTTTACCGAAGAATGGGTGCAGAAAAAATTACACCAACTGCGCCCCTATTCCCAAGCCTTTGAAGCCTGGATCGATTCCGGTCAAACCGACGAATCCCGCCTGTTGCGGGGACAGGCGCTACACGACGCCCAACAGTGGGCGGCGGGCAAAAGTTTGACCCCCTCGGACTATCAATTTTTGTCCGCCTCCGCCGAATTTGAACAGGTGCAACTGCGGCAAACCCTGGAAATCGATCGCGCCCAGGCGATCGCGGCCCAACTCGAGGAACAGCAAAAACGGCTGTTGCAAGAACAAAAAACCGCCCGACAGCAACAATTTTTTATCGCCGCCCTCAGCATCGCCCTGGCCGCGACTTCGGCCCTGGGAATCGCCACCTTCTGGCAATATCGCAAAGCTGCTGCCAGCGAACGGCAGGCCCGGATCAGCGAAATCAGCGCCGTCCTCACCTCCGCCAACGCCCTGTTCGAGCAACAGCAGCGCCGGGACGCCCTCATAGCAGCCCTGAAAGCCCGAAAAACCCTCCGAACCCTCAGACGCCCTCCAGAGGCGATCGCGGGGGATGTAGAAAACACCCTGCGCCGCACCTTCTTCGGGGCCGACGAATTCAACCGCATTTTCGCCCACGACGACATGATCTGGCGGGTCGCTGTCTCCCCGGACGGCCAATATATCGCCAGCGCCAGCAACGATGACACCGTGAAACTCTGGGATCGCGGCGGTCGCCTCCTGCAGACCTTCACATCCGACGGCGGGGACGTTTTCGACGTCGCCTTTTCCCCCGACGGGCGCCACATCGCCTCCGCCCACGCCGACGGAACCGCCCGGGTGTGGACTCTCGACGGACGATCCGCCGCCGTTCTCGGGGGACGGGGGGACGGCCTGCGCTCCGTCGCCTTTTCCCCCGACGGCCAAACCCTCGCCACCGGAGGCCGGGATAACGCCGTGAAATTGTGGCGGCCCGGAGCTTGGGGATGGGCCGACGCCGTTGCCCGCGCCACCTTGGACGGCCACACCGACACCGTGGAAGCGATCGCCTTTTCCCCCGACGGGACCACCCTCGCCACGGCCAGCAAGGACAAGACCGTGAAACTGTGGCGGTCTGACGGCACCCCCATCCGCACGTTGGAAGGCCACGGGGATTTCGTCTGGGATGTCGCCTTTTCCCCGGACGGCGAAACCCTCCTGTCCGGCAGCAACGACGGGACGGCAAAATTGTGGAGTCGGGACGGTACCGCGATCGCCACCCTGCCCTCCCAGGACGGCTGGGTGTGGGGCGTCGCCTTCAGTCCCCCCGACAGCCCCGCCCGCCGCCTCGGCATCGCCTTCGCCACCGCCGATTTGGGCAACAACATCAAGCTGTGGCGGGAAGACGGCACCCTCGTACACGTCCTGGAAGGACACGGCGATCGCGTTTGGACAGTCGCCTTCGCCCCCGACGGCAACACCCTCGTTTCCGGAAGTCAGGACAAGACGATCCGCCTGTGGCGCCTCGATCACCCCGTGCTGACGGTGTTGAGGGGACACGACCGCAGCATTTTGGAGGCGGTTTTTTCCGCCGACGGCAGTTTTTTGGTCACGGGCAGCGACGACCGCAGTTTCAAACTCTGGCGGCCCGACGGCCAATTGTTGGCGACCGTCCCCGCCCACGAAGGCGGCGTTTTGGACGTGGCCCTGGCCCCCGACGATCGCCTGCTGGCGACGGCGGGATACGATGGGGCGGTCAACCTGTGGGAACTCTCCCCCACCCGCACCCAGGCGACGCGACTCGCCACCCTGCCCGACCACGGGGAGGCGGTTTGGGAGGTTGACTTCAGCCCCGACGGCGAGTTTCTGGTCAGCGGCGGCAACGATCGCATCCTGAAAGTCTGGGGGCGAGACGGGACTTTGCTGCGGAGTTGGCCTTCTGGGGGGCAGAAAGTTTGGCGGGTGGCGGTCGCCCCGGACGGACGTCGCATCGCCTCCGGCGGCACCGACGAAACGGTAAAAATTTGGGGGTCGGACGGCACCCGGCAACGCACCCTCGGCGGCCACGTCGGCACGGTGTCGGGCCTGGATTTTTCCCCCGACGGCCGCCTGCTGGCCTCCGGCGCCCGGGATGATACGGTCATCGTTTGGGATCTCGACGGCAACCGAGTCGCCCGCTTTCCAACCGACCACGGCGGCACGGTGTCCGACATCGACTTTTCCCCCGACGGTCAGATGTTGGCGACGGCGGGGACGGACGGCAGCGCCAAACTGTGGACTCTCGACGGCGAAAATCTGGCCGTCCTCAACGGCCACCGCACCCGGCAAACCCAGGTTTTATCGGTGGCCTTCAGCCCCGACGGCCAGCGGTTAATTTCCACCGACGCCGACGGTATCGCGATCGTCTGGAATCTCCAATCCGCGATCGATTTTCAAAATATCGTCAGCGGCGCCTGCGAGTGGGTGGAGGATTACCTGCACAACTCCCAAATCGAAGTGGGATGCGGGGAATAATTAACAATTAACAATTCTCAATTCTCAATTCTCAATTAATCCACGATCGCTCCTCGCTTTTGTAGGTCAAATTTCGCCGCTTCTGAAAGTCCGATCGCCCCCGTCAATTGGGCGCGATCGACCTGGGTATTCGTTAAATAAGCACCGCTCAAATTTGCCTCCCGTAAATCGGCTCCGCTCAAATTCGCCCCTTTGAAGTTGACCCCGATCAGGTTGGCTTCCGTCAGGTCGGCACAACTCAAATCCCGTCCCTCGCCGCCTTTGTTGCAAACCTCCCAAACCCGATGCCATTTTTTATCGAATTGGGTGGTTTTATCGACCAACGTTCCGCTCAAGTTGGCGCCCCGCAAGTCGGCTCCCAAGAGCACCGTACCCCGCAGATCGGCCCCGATCAAATTGGCGTTGGTGAGCCGCGCCTCTCGGAGGTCGGCGCGGCTCAAATTCGCCCCGATCAATTTAGTTTGGGTCAAATTCGTCCGCCTCAGATCGGCCCCGGTCAGCTTGCTATACGTCAAATTGACGCCGCTGAGATTTGCCCCCACCAGTTTCGCCTTTTCGAGGGACGTTCCCACCAACTTTGCCCCGTTCAAATAGGCGTCGCTCAGATCCGCACCTTTCAGGTCGGCACTGCTCAAATCCGCGTTGATCAAATTGGTTCCGATCAGTTCTGCCCAACTCAAATTGGCTTCGGTAAGGGTCGCATTCATCAAGTTTGCCGCGCTGAGATCGATACTGTTCAGATCGACCCCCGGAAGCTTGACTCCAATCAGAATTACCCGATGAAAATCTCGTTCTCCCCGAGCATAATCTTCCAAAATTGTCCCGGTGTTCATCTTTTCTTTAGCTCCTACTTCCGACCCGATCGCCGGCTTCCATGCCAACTTTTTTCGTGCGATCGGCACCCCGCCAAATAACGGATGGGCTGTCCCATCTTTTTGAGGCAAATTTCGACCCGCCCAGATTGGCAGGGAGGATCGCAGCACTTTTTTTTGCCCCTTCAACCGTCAATTTATCAAAATAACCTTGACGCGATCGCCCCCCGTCAATTCGTCACCGACGGAGGCTATCTCAACCGGAGGGTTTCGGCAGTCAATAAAAATACCATATCCGACGAATTAAACCGTATCTGCATCGAAAATGGGAGAGTCAAATCACGGGAATTGACCCCGACCTATTCCCGAGTTGACATCACCTCGCCTGTTTCGGCTTCGGTCAGATTCGGATCGGATCGGGACGATTTCCGACGGGCGCGACGGGCGGATCGGATCAGTTTGACCCGGTACGGATCGGCATCGGAACGCCAGTAAACGCGATGTCCCCTGATTTCGGCGCAGTGTTCCTCCAAACATTTTAGCCAATCTCGGCGGGTTTGAATGGCGGCGGGGTCGTCGAGGAGGCCCCAATTCTCTTCCTGGGCGGTGAGGTTGGCGAATTTCTGATACTGGGGATAGTCGGGGGTGACGAAGGCTTCTTTTCGGTGCAGAATGGGCGGATTGTTGCCCTCGTAACTCCGATAGCTGACGTGCAGATCCCGCAGGTCGATCGCCATCCGGGTCCCCAAGGCGGGGTGGGGGTCCGCGTCGAAATCCGGGTAAAATAAATAGGTGATTTTCGGGCTTTTAATGTGAAATTGCACGATTGTTGCCCCCTCCAAACGCCCGATGGTCCGGTTCGCGCAACCCTCGTAAACCCTCAGCAACGGGTCGAGTTTGTCCAGGGCACTGACGTGCACCCAGAGGGATTTTTTCCGCCGCTGGCCGACGGGGGAGGTGTAACAACATTCGGCGATAATTTCCGGGTTGCCCGCACTAAAAAGCATCACGTCAGCCAGCGTACAAGCCCGCTTGTAGGTTCCAAACAGCCCCTTGATATCATTTTTGACCGGCTCGGAAAATTGGGACAGTCTGGGGCGTTTTCCGAAGTGGCTGAGGGCGAGGTAAACCAACAAATCCTGGCGACGGCGATCGGCCACCCGCTCCCACTCGTCCCGATCCGTCGCCTGCAAAACCACTTTGAACGCCCGCCGGAGCGACCCCAATTCCGCCTCAATTTCCGGGGCTTCTGGCAGTTCGTCCCCCACCGGTAGCCGGCCGCGATCGCCCACGAATGCCATCAGCGGTTGCAGTAATTCTTGATAGTCTTCAAACCGTTTGACGGACAGACAAATTCGCGGGGAAGAAATCCGCGATCGGAATCGGGAAGCGCGAAAATTTTCCGCCTCCGCCCCATCCCGAAACACGAAATAAATCCCCAAATCAACCGGAATAGAATCCACATTCAAAACCTGGTCGATGTAGGTTTTGAGTTCTTCCTGCTGATAATATTTTTGAAAAGTATTGCGGCTGGTAATAATGCCATCACTATAAGCCATGATGCCGCGATCGCTGTCATCGATCAAAATTTGCGCCGCCACGATCAATAACCGCCCCGTCAATTCCCAGGCTTTGATCAGCGCCTCCCGCCGTTCCACCTGACATTCAATCACATTAATAATGTAGCCCAAATTAACAATTTCCGAGGCAATTTTGGGCGTGTCGGGGGAATAGTACGGGTCCCACCCAGCCGACTGATAACCCCGTTCTTTGATGTGGCGGATGTCGCCGCCGTAGCCGCAACCGTAATCGAAAAAGGTGGTATTTTCCCGGAATAATTCCATCTCCAAAGCTCGGCGGACGGGGCGAGAGAGGGTTTTGCGGGCGATCGCGGCTTTGTGGCGTTCGATGCGCGGCGGCGGAGTTCCATCGGCAACCGTTTCGGTTTGGGAACGGTGGACGACGGCGTGATCGCGGATTTCCAGCCCCCGTTTGGCGAGGAGTTCCAGCCACCCCCGCCGGGTTCCGATGGTGCGGTAGAGTCGGGTGGATTCGGCGGAATTGCGCCCCAGGAGCCCCAAAGCCTCCTCGCTGCGGGTGAGGCGGGCGAAGATTTCATAGTTGGGATAATCCGGGGCGACGAAGGTTTCTTTCCGGTGCAAAATGGGGGGATTTTCGCTCTCGGCGTAGTTGGAAGAATTGACCTGACCCGTGGGAACCCGGACTTGGATACTGGCGGCGAGGGCTGGGTGGGGATCGGTGTCAAAATCGGGGTAAAACAGATAGGAAATAACCGGGCGATCGCTGTTAATTTTAATCAGCGTCAGCGGCGGTATCGGATCGAGGGCATTGCGGGCTAACCGTTCGTAAACCCGCAGCAGGGGCGGCAGTTTGCCGATCGCGGAACTGTGGACGTAGAGGGCGGTGGGGAGTTTTTTGCCAATAGAACTCCGCTGGCAGTAAAGGGCGATCGCTTCCGGTTGGTGGAGTTCGAGTAACAGTTCGTTGACGGCTTCGCAGGCGCGGCGGTTCGTTCCGAAAGTGCGATCGAGTTCCCGCCGCAACGCCGGGGACAATTCCGAAAGCCATCGGAGGCGCGGCGGCAGGGGGGTATGAATCGCTTTGAGCGCCAAGTAGACGATCAAATCATCTGCACTCGGGCAAAAATCCGGCTCCGTTTCGGGGCCGTCACGGGCCAGCAAATTCCACGTTTCACCCGGATCTTGCGCGACATCTTGGCTGCTCATCAGACGGACCTCAGCGAGAGGAGTTGCCTAGCAGAATTGTTGATAGTCTAGCATCAACTCCGAGTTTTTAGAAACCCCTGCCGGTGAGATGTAGAAACCGGGTTTCTATCAGAATTCGCAAACTCCAACCCCAGCGTCTCCGAGAAACCCGGTTTCTTGCCACTTCTAAAATGGATAAGTTTTGTAACATTTCCGAGGGTGCGGTGTCGGTTTGGGGGTATGCTACGGGATAGCGGGTTCAGTTCGCGCCATGCAGGGATACCACCAAGCCCCGAACGATTTTGTCGTCTTGGATACCGAAGGAAACGACACTTTAACCGAAGTGGGAATTGTGGGCGATCGCGGGGAGGTGTGCTATCACGCTTTTGTCAAAGGGAAACATCGGGAACCGAGGTTCAGACTCAACACCCACCCCCTCAGTACCATCGTGGAAGCGATCGCCGCCCATTGTCAAGATAAAATCATCGTCTGCCACCACGCCGAACACGACGATCGCATTTTGCGACGCAGTTTTGAACGGGTGGGAATCCCCTATCCCGATTTCACGTTTATTTGTACCCGGAAGCTGGCACGGCAGCAGTTACCCAACCTTCACAGCTACAGCCTGAGTTACTTGTGCAAAAGTTTGGACGTGCGATCGCAGGGACGGCGTTTCGACACTCGCCAAGCACACAGCGCCGATTACGACGCACAATTCACCTACCAACTTTATCGTTATTTGTACACCTTACAACCACCAACCATGTCTCAAACTCTAGCCGAACTATACAAGAACACTCCCAACCCGTTCAGCAGCATTCGAGTCAACACACCCTTTGAAGAACATCCCGACTATCCGGAAATTTACAAGGACGAATTTGAAACTCTGAAAGCCGTCCTCCACGAGATTAAGGGGGCGCCCAACAATCAAAGCCAGGGTGCGATCGTTTTAGGAGAACCCGGCTCGGGAAAAACTCACCTGATGATGAGGCTGGCACGGGAGGTACTGAAAACCAACCGCCTATTCTTTATCCGCCACCCCAATAATGAGAAGGCAGTCAATTACCATGTCTATGCTCGAATCTTAGAATCATTTTCCGAGGAAATCAAAAACACAAAACTCACCCAGCTCGAACAATTCTTTGCCAAAAGTTTTGTGAACATCCTCAGTCAAACCGACTGGGCAAACACTGCGAGAGGTCGCCAGATCATTGAAAAGTTGAAAGATGATAATTTATCTCTATACGAACGGGTAGGAACACCTGGAACTGATCGCTATCGCAACAATTGGGATATTATCGAAAAACGCATCTTGACTTGGTGGCAGGAGCAGTCCGGATTGTCCACATACTACAGTTCCCAGATTTTGAAAGGGATTATTCGGTTCTGTCGGTATACAGAAACCAGCCGAAAAGAGATCATTCGTCATTGGCTGGCGGGAAATAGTGATGCGGATTCGGAAGAATTAAAAAGCGTCGATCTCAAGCCCTGGCCCGATGATTTCAACCGCGAGGAGTTTGCCCTGGAAGCGATACAAACTTTGGGTAAGTTATCTCTTTTGGATGAACCGCTGATCCTGATCTTCGATCAATTAGAATCCCTCTTTGAGGAACGCAACCGTTTGACATTGGAGAGTTTCGGCTCGACGGTGAAGGAAATTCTAACTCACGTTCCCAATAGTTTCATTATCCTCAACCTATTTCCCGATCGCTGGCAGCGTTTCCAAGAAATATTTGACGGTTCAGTTGTCGATCGCGTATCCCAAACCGTCGTCACTTTAAATCGCCCGGACGAAGTACAACTGTTTCATATTCTCAAAACCTTATGGCAGCAAAAATCACCCCTTTATCCAAGGCTTGAGCTTGAGAGATTATTCGGAATCCATGAACTAGAAGATGTCTTGAGTCGGTCTTCAATTCGTGCCGTCATCAAACGAGCATCTGAATATTACCGTTATAAAGTTCAAGGCGGTCTGCCTCCGGGGAATGGGATTGAACCCCAATCCAATCCAAATCAAATTGAACCCCAATCCAATCCAGAACAAGTAGAAGTTGCCAACGCTTTCCAAGAACTCAAGACAGCTTTAGAAGAACTCAAACAAGAATTTCAGGAACGAGGTAAAAATTTAAAAGCATGGGAAAAATATTTGGAAATACAACAGCATGAAGTAGAAAATAGAGAAAGTAATGCGGCTAAAAAAGAACAGGAACTGATAGAAAGAGAAAGGGCTACAACGGCGAAAATCGAAGCATTGGAAATAGAAAAAAAGAACTTGAAACAACAAATTCTAGGTCTGGAAGAACAAATACGAGACTTGAGAATTTCACAAAATCCAGACAAAGATTCCGATATTAAAAATCAGTTAGATGAAACGATACAAGAGTTGCATAAAACCCAAAAAGAGTTGGTTCAAGTTACAAGTCAGTTGGATGTAGCGAGACGAGGATTGAATGACAAAAAACAAGACTTGATCCGAGTTAAAGATCGCTTGGATGAAACGATACGAGATCTGAATAGTACCAGAAAAGAGTTGTTTGAAACGAAAATAAAATTCGATGATGAGAGAACCAATTGGAAACATGAAAAAGAAAAGTTGGAACAAAGAATTATTGTTGGTGGTGATGAGCCGGACGAACCTTTTGTTATTGGTGGTAATGAGGAGTATTTAGATGAATATTGGGAATTAGATGAATATTGGGAAGATTTATTGGAGAGATGGTACAAACGTTATGAAACGCACCGCATTATCAGCGATGAAGATGATGTCGGTAAACTCAACGAGATCGTATCAGCTTTTTCCACTCGATATTATCTAAGCACAAACCAGTTATTTTTAAAGCATCTGGTCATTCCAGAAAATTTGCAAATTACAACCAGAACCAGAACTCATGTCATCGCTTTTTTACACTTATCTGGAAAAGCCTTCACTTCCAGAATACAAAACTTAAACGATTACTTTGTTCGGACGCATCAAAATATCAGATTTCGCTTGATACGAGATCAACAATTGAACCCGATCAATCCTGGGACTAAGGGATGGACTGCAATACAAACGTTACTGGCAGCAGACAATGGAGAATATGTGGTAATGGATCGGCACGATAGAATAATATTTGAATGTCTCCATAAACTGATTGTTGATTGTAAAAACCGGGAGTTGCCCCCTAAAATTAAACTGGTTGATGTTGTAAACTGGATGACCTGCAACCTGAGCGATTACTGGCTGATTCAGTGCCTCACGCAATAACGGAGCGATCGCCTCCCATTTACAGTTCCGGAAAGGGTGATAAACCTCGAAACCCCGATGAAAAGGGAATTTCCACACCCCACACCCCACACCCCACACCCCACACCCCAGCGCTATATCTTACTCCCCTCGCCCAAAATTGGGAGAGGGGTCGGGGGTGAGGGCCAAAACTACCGATCCTCGATCGCCCGATTCAAATTCCAAGCCGCACTGATCAGAGAAAGGTGGGTGAACGCCTGGGGAAAATTGCCCAACGCCTCGCCGCTGGCGCCCGTCTCCTCCGCGTAGAGCCCCAGGTGGTTCGCGTAACTGAGCATTTCCTCGAAAATCAACCGGGCCCGGTTCAGTTGGGTGGGATCGACCCGTCCCGCGCGGGTGAGGGCCTCCACCAGCCAGAACGTGCACAGGTTGAAGGTCCCCTCCTGGCCGGACAGTCCGTCGTCGGAATAGGCCAGATTGTAGCGGTAGACCAAACTGTTGGACACCAGGCCCCCCTGTTTGGGAGTTTTGGCGATCGCATTCAGGGTTTTCAACATTCGCGGGTCGTTCGGTGCCATGAAAAAGATCAGCGGCATGATCAGGGCCCCCGCGTCGAGGGCCTCGCTGTCGTAGGA
This sequence comes from Lyngbya sp. CCY1209, assembly GCF_035615495.1. Taxonomy (GTDB): domain Bacteria; phylum Cyanobacteriota; class Cyanobacteriia; order Cyanobacteriales; family Microcoleaceae; genus Limnospira. Next base: position 29,727 of record NZ_JAJENU010000495.1, read on the forward strand.
TTGCACGAAAGCCTGACGGGTGTCGTCCCAACCCCGGTCCATGATCTCCTCGTAGACGCGATCGCGCACTTTCAACCACCGCAGGCGATCGGCGGGAAACGATCGCTTTTCGGACAGCCGCAGGGCGCGATCAAAAGCCACCCAAACCATCAATTTGGAATACAAAAAATGCTTGCGGCCCCCCCGCGTTTCCCAAATCCCCTCGTCTTCCTGGTCCCAGTTGTCGCACAGCCAATCGATCATCCGCCGCAAATGGGTCCAGAGGTCGTGAGAAATCAGCGCCCCGTATTTGTTGAACAGATACACCGAATCCATCAATTCGCCGTAAATATCCAACTGCAATTGATTCGCCGCCTCATTCCCGATCCGCACCGGCGCCGATTTCCGATACCCTTCCAAATGGGGCAGAATTTCCTCATCGAGTGTGTAACAGCCATCGACGCTGTAAACGACGTGCAGCAGGTCGTCTCCGGGCTGTTTTTGACACCGGGATTCGATCCAATTCATGAACTGTGCCGCCTCTTGGGTGAACCCGATTCGCAGCAGTGCGTAAAGGGTGAACGCCGCATCCCGAATCCAGGTGTAGCGATAATCCCAGTTGCGGCTGCCGCCCATTTCTTCGGGTAAAGAACAGGTGGGGGCGGCGATAATCGCCCCGGTGGGCTCGTAGGTGAGGAGTTTGAGGACGAGGGCCGATCGCTCCACGGTTTCCTGCCACCGGCCCCGGTAGGTGCACTGGGACAGCCAATTTCGCCAGTAGACGACGGTTTCTTCAAACAGGTCTTGGGCCGTCGCCCGGGACAGCGGCAGGGTGCAGGTGAAGTCATCTCCGGTTTCCTGGAGGACGAAAACCGCCCGTTCGTCGGCTTCCAGGGTAAATTCGGTAAAAACGCCGCGATCGCAGGCCTCCAGGGGCGTGTAGGTCGCCAATCCCAGGGACAAATCGGGACCGGCCAACCGGGCGCCGCTGGCGGTGAGTCGCACTTTCGGGGGCTTGCGGGCGTAGTCGAAGGCGGGGAAACATTCCATCCGAAATGTCATCGATCCCCGGATGGCTTTCACCTGCCGCACCAGCCACCGATAACCGCGATCGCGGACGGTTTTTCCCACCGGCATAAAATCGATAATTTCTCCCACCCCGCAGGGGGCGAGAAACCGGGTGACTAAAATGTTCGTTTCCGGCCAGTAAAATTGTTTGTGGGTGATCGGGGCGTCCGTGGTGGGATGGATTTGGAAATGTCCTCCTTTGTGGCGATCGAGGAGGGCGGCGAACACGCTGGGGGAGTCGTGGCGGGGAAAACAAAACCAGTCGATGGAACCGTTGATGCCCACCAGGGCGGTGGTGTACATATTGCCGATGATGCCGTAGTTTTCGATGGGTTGATAGGTCATGTTTCTCCCGTTACGCTTTGCCCTCCGGGGGGTCGCCTTGCCGCGATCGTCATCCCCCAAAAGGTAGATTTTTGGGTTGTTTTTGCGGTTATTTTTATCAAAAACCGTCTCCGTATTATATCATATTTAACCCCACTTAACATCAAATATTGTCGTTGGTTGTAGCCCTTTGTGGTCTTCCCAGAGTCCCTCTCCGGAACCGAATTCATGGGGCGATCGCCGCCCAAAACTGGCCATACCACCGCCAACGAGTCCGAAAATTGTCAAAAATTCCGTTCCGTGCTATGAACAATAATTGACCCTAATTTTACAGCATGAAACAATCATGGCGGAAATCAACGGAACCCAAGGCCCCGACAATTTAATGGGAACTCAGGAGGTCGATACAATACTGGGTTTTGGGGGAGATGATACCCTTTTTGGCCTGCAAAATAACGACTTCATTCAAGGAGACGATGGCAACGACTTGATTTTTGGCAATCAAGGGGGCGATTTCCTCCGGGGCGGTGCGGGTGCAGATACCCTCTTTGGGGGTCAGGACGATGATAATCTAACCGATTCATCCCCGCCGGATTCGGCTTCCAGAAACTTTCTGTATGGCAATAAAGGGAACGATACACTCTTTATTAATGAAGGTTTTTTATACGGCGGACAAGGTGACGACTCAATTATCGGCGGTAGTGGTGTGACGAACCTTAGCGGAGATTTCGGCCGAGATACTTTAGTCGGCGGCTCCGGCAGGGATATTTTTACCATCACGCCGAAAGATCAGGTTTTCAACTCCGCTGACGCCGACAGAATTCAAGGCTTCGATCCGAATAGCCGGGATATTCTTTTCTTAGAAACCGGATCGGGTTTGACCGCAAATGATGTGACGCTCACTCCCGATGTCGCATCAAACAGCACCGCTATCATTATCGCGGCAACCGGTCAAGTTTTGGCCGTATTGGAGAATACGCTGCTGACCAAAGAAGATATCCCCAATTTGATTCAGCCGTCGGGTAATCCGTTGGCGATCAACAATTTTATGGAGTTGTTTTAAATTCTCGATGAGACGCGAAACCCGGATTGTCCGCGTCAAATTGAGTTAATGTCACCGGTGAGGGGAATTGAAAACCGGCGGAATTCCCCTCTCGGCAGAACGCAAAAAACGTCACCGATCGACGAGATTAAGGGAATTGCCCGATCGCCGGAAGCGATACAATACCGCCGGCTGCAAAAACATTGTCCGATTCAAGCGATCGCCGGAGGATTGGGAATATCGAACCGAACCCGGACTGTTCCCCCTCAGTTCCATCGCCTCCCCGGGCCCGAGAACGCGATCGCCATTATTGACTTGAAAATACACCGTATCGGGGGAATCGTTGCGAATCACCGTTTGTGGCGGGCCTGGGGGAGAAATCTCCCGGCGGACGACGCTCCCATTCGGACATTGCCACTTATTTTCCGTGCGAATATCCGCGCATCGATTCAAGGAAATGCTCGAATTCGCGCAGACTTGGGAGGAGATTAGCTGACTGTTGCGAACCTGCGATCGCGTCTCCAGGTCGAAGTTCGCAGCAAACGTTCCCTCTTCCAAAATCCGATCATTTCCCTCCCGAATTTGATACTGAAATTGGTTCAAACCCGGCCGGACTCGAAACCGACTATCGCCGTGTTTGTTGCCAAATCGGAACGAAATTTTTTCCGAGGATTTGTTCTGCTCGTAACCTCGATCCGTATAGGGCAATCGATTCGGATCTAAACCCGTCGTCACGTTGGTAATGCGGACCCGCCGCCGCCGTCCCGTCGGCGTCGAGTCGGAGATAAACCAGGCCGTCATATCGGGGGGTTCATCTTTTCCCGGACACTCGCCAGTATATTCTACCATCAGAGCACTGACTCGGTTCATTGTCCCTTCGCCTTCAAAAACAAATCCCGTTTCTCGAACCGGAGTTTGCGATCGTGACTGTAGGGCCGTCAAACCGGAAACCAGAGTCGCCAATGCGATCGCGAATATCCCGGCCGGAAGCGGGCTATCGCCATTGATTTTTCTCACCGATCCCCACCCTCTCGTCACAACTATAGCGTGCAATTTTATCGCTCCAAAAACTGGGTATACCATAAAAAATAGAAACCGTCAAAACCGGCATTTGACAGCGGCGGGTATCGGTTCGCCGGGGAGAACCCCCAAACCGGAAACAAAAGAGAGTTGACCGGCATTTCGGGCGACGTTGTTGAAAATCAAAGCCAGATGGGATAACCTCAAAATGACTGAAAATTAGACCGGAATTCATGATCGCGATCGCGGAACTTTCCATCATCATCGCCCTCCTCTTGCTGGCCAGTATCCTCGCCAGCAAAGCCGCCAGCCGCTTCGGTGTCCCCAGTTTGCTGCTATTTCTGCTGATCGGAATGCTGGCGGGTTCGGAGGGGTTGGGCGGCATCCAATTCGACAATCCCGAACTGACGAAGGCGATCGGAGATGTGGCCCTGATCGTTATTTTATTCGCTGGGGGATTGGATACCCAGTGGTCAAAAATTCGCCCCGTGTTGGCGCCCGGACTCACCCTCGCCACCGTCGGTGTCGGCATGACGGCCCTTTTGTTGGGGACGTTCGCCTGGTTCGTTCTCGGTTCCTTTTCCAGCTTCGATATCGGCCGGCAAGGGATCACCTGGACGGAGGGATTGTTGCTGGGGGCGATTATTTCCTCCACCGATGCGGCGGCGGTATTTTCGATTTTGCGATCGGGTAATTTGGGCCTGCGGGGGACCCTGCAACCGTTACTCGAACTCGAATCCGGCAGCAACGACCCGATGGCGGCGTTGTTGACGACCCAAATGGTGGCAATTGTGGCGACAGGGGAAGTTTCCCTGTGGCGTCTGGCGTTGTCGCTGATTTTGCAAATTGTCGCGGGGGTGGCGTTGGGATACGGTTTGGGTCGCGGGACGGTGTGGGCGATTCACCGCCTGCATCTGACCGCCGAGGGCCTGTATCCGGTGATGACGTTGGCTTTGGTGTTACTCACCTACGGCGTGAGTACAAATGTGGGGGGGAACGGATTTCTCGCGGTTTATGTGGCGGGGGTGGTGGTGGGAAATTATCCCCTTCCGGCGGCGGGAAATAATATTATCAGCTTCTACGATACCCTATCCTGGCTGATGCAAATTGTCATGTTTCTCACCCTCGGATTGTTGGTGTTCCCTTCTCAATTGCCCTCCGTCGCCGCCGTGGGAATCACCATCGGACTGTTTCTGATTTTTGTCGCCCGTCCGATCGCGGTTTTTTCCTGTCTGGGATTGCTGCAGATGCCGGTCAAAGAAAAACTGTTCGTGTCCTGGGTGGGGTTGCGGGGGGCGGTTCCCATCGTCCTGGCGACGTTCCCGCTGACCAGCGGTATCGCCGACGCGGATAAAATGTTCAATCTCGTGTTTTTTATGGTTCTCATCTCCCTGCTGATGCAGGGTTTGTCGCTGTCACCCTTGGCGAAAAAGTTGGGTCTGATGGCATCGGCTGAGGAGGCATAATTGAGCGAAAATTGAAAATATAGCCGTGTGAAATGATTCGTCAAATTTCGCTCCACTCAAAGCCCCCAGAATTGGGGGTTTGGGGGCGAGACAATTTTCAAATGGTTAAGGAGTCACCCTAGAATCATGATGAAATTATCTCTTTTATTTACGATCGCGATCGCTTTCTCAATTTTGACGGGTTGCGAATCCCCGCCAACCGGGGGGCCAATCGCCTCGGAATCTTCCGGCCCGACGATAGAACAGTTGACCCGGGCGGCGGAACCCGTTGATATTACACAAATTGAAGCGATCGCCGGCCATACAGTCTACGTCCCGGTTTATTCGCACATTTACTATCGCAATACCCAGCAAGTTTACAACCTGGCGACCACGTTGAGTGTCCGCAATACCGACCTGGAAAATCCGCTGATCGTGACGGCAGTCAAATATTACAATACCGAAGGAAATTTGGTCAACAGCTATCTCGAACAGGCGTTAAAACTGCCCCCCCTGGGTAGCATGGATTTTTTCGTGGAACAAAGCAACACCCGGGGGGGATCGGGCGCCAACTTTATCGTGGAGTGGATATCCGAAACAGCCCTATCCGAACCCGTCATCGAAGCGGTGATGGTCGGCGTTTCGGGGACTCAGGGATTGGCGTTCACCAGTCGGGGGAAAACAATTAACAATTAACAATTAACAATTTTATTGGATTTTAAGAAAGGAATTTTTTGGAAAAAACTTGCAAATTTTTGCCCTCAAATTTCAACTGAATTTCCCATCTTGATTATCGATTATCAATGATCGATTTTACCGGACTTGAAGCCGGGGCGATCGCGACCGAGCGGGAGAATCATTCCGGCGGGCAGATGCTAGTCGCCCGAAATTCAAGGCGGATAGCCGGTCAAAAAGAGCCGTGATAGTATATTTGCAATTGATAATAATCCGTTCAACTCAATGCCACCACTGAGTCAGTCCGCCCAAGGGGTAACTACATTGGAACCGATCTTGGAATGGTTGGGGAATGTCACCCGAAACTTACATCAACTGAAAACCGCAGAGAGTATCCTGGATTACGGACTCGCCCAGGTCCGCGCCGGCTTCAAAGCCAATCGGGTGTTGATGTATCGGGGGCGACAAAATGGCGGTGCGGTGGTGGCGGAGTCCGGCGGACTCCGCCACCCTTCCAACCCGGAACCCTCGGCGGACAATGGCTGGTTGTTGGCTTTAGAAACTCGGTGGAAAGATCGCGATCGCCGGCCAGACCTCTGGGCGATTTCCGATCTCGAAAAAAGCGGCTTAGAACCCTGCCACATCCGATCGCTCCGAAACCTCCAAATCCAAGCCCTGTTGGTCGCCCCGGTGTGGGTGCGATCGCCCGTCCCCACCGACGACGAACCCCAACTGTGGGGTCTGTTAATCGTGCAAAACTCCTGCAAATCCCGGGTTGGGACCCCCATCCACCGCCACGCCATCCGACACGTCGCCACCCAAATGGGATTAGCCTTAGAACGGTTGGAAATGCAACGCCACCTGGAAGCGAGTCGCAACGAACTATCCCGCTGGCAGGGGGCTTTAGAGGGGGCAGGGGATGGGGTTTGGGATTGGAATGTCGAAACCGGCGAAGTCTTTTTTTGCCACCGCTGGAAAGCCATGCTGGGCTACGATGAGGGCGAACTGGAGGATACCTTGAGAGAATGGGAAAGTCGCATTCATCCCGACGATCGCGATCGCGTCCGGGACCAGATGCGCGACCATTTCAGCGGACGCACCCCCACCTACCGAAGCGAATATCGGATTTTGGCGAAAGACGGGAGTTGGAAGTGGATTTTCGATCGCGGCAAGGTCGTCACCCGGAAAGCCGACGGCAGACCGCGGCGGGTGGTGGGTACCTCCGTCGATATCACGGAGCGCAAACGACTCGAAGAATCTCAGCGGGAAAGCCAACAAAAATACCATACCCTATTTGAAATTCTGCCCGTGGGGGTGTCAGTCGCCGACGCCGAGGGCAACCTGATCGAAGCCAACCCCGCCGCCGAGCGGATTTTGGGCATTCCGCGATCGGAACACGACCGGCGCACCTGCGACGCCCCCGTTTGGCAAATCATTCACCCCGACGGCACTCCGATGCCCCGAGACGAATATGCGAGCGTGCGGGCCCTGCGGGAAGGGCGAGTCGTCGCCGGGGTGGAAAAGGGAATCGTGCGTCCGGACGGCGGGATCTCCTGGATATCCGTCAGCGCGGCCCCCATCCCCCTGCCGAATTACGGTGTCGCCATCGTTTACATCGATATCGGCGATCGCAAGGCGGCGGAACGGGCCTTAAAGCAACAGTCCCGCCGAGAACGGACTTTCAACGAAGTGGTGAAAGCCCTCCGCCAATCCCTCGACTTGGACGCCATCTTCGAGGCGGCGACGGTCGAAATTGCCAGCCTGTTGAAGGGCGAAGTCTCCATCGTGCAGTATTTGCCCGAACGGCAGTGCTGGCGGAATCGGATCGTCCGGAATCAGGGCAGCAGCTATCCCAAGCAACTCGAAACCGACATCCCCGACGCGGGCAACCCGTTTTCGGCGCGACTCAAACAGTTGCAGGTGGTGCAGATCGACAATACAGCGACAGTCGCCGACCCGATCAACCGGGAACTGGCCCGGGCCTTTCCGGGGGCCTGGTTGCTCGTCCCCATCCCCGTCAACGGGGAAATTTGGGGCAGTTTGACCCTAGCCCGACCCTACCAAGCCACCCCCTGGGACCCGGAAGAAATGGATCTGGGGCGGCGGGTGGCCGATCAACTGGCGATCGCAATCCACCAAGCCAACCTCTACCGGCAACTCCAAGACTCCCACGAACAATATGCCCTGGTGTTGCGAAGCATCGGCGAGGGAATCTGGGACCGGGATTTGACCAGCGATCGCGTCCGGGTGTCGGACCGCTACTGGGAAATTCTCGGCCACGACCCCAAACGCCAACCCGACACCAGCTTCGAGGCGGAAATGGGGCGGGTTCACCCCGACGACCGGGGGGCGCTCTACGGCGAATTTCAGGTGTCCGTCGAATCCGGGCGATCCTTCCGGGGCGAAATGCGGATGCGGCACCGACGGGGACACTACATCTGGATCGCCGCGAAAGGGCGGGCGATCCTGGACGGGGCAGGCAACCCCGTCCGCATCCTCGGTACCATCGAAGATATCGGCGATCGCAAGGCATCGGAAGCGGCCCTCCGCCAAAGCATTTCCCGCTATCAATCCCTGGCCGAAGCCATGCCCCAATGTTTGTACCGCAAAGATGGCGAGGGGAAAGTCACCTACGTCAATCCGGCTTTGGTGAGATGGTCCGGGATGGCCGAGGCGGATCTGTTAGGCAAAACCGTCTACGATGTCTATCCCCCGGTTTTGGCTGCCCAATATGCCGCCGACGATGCCCGGGTGTTGGAAACGGGTCACATTTTGGATACCGTCGAACAACATCGGGTCCCCCATCGAGATGAGCTCATTTATGTGCAGGTGGTGAAATCTCCCATCCGGGACGGAGACGGCAATATTGTCGGCACCCAGGGCATCTTTTGGGAAGTGACGGAACGGATTCAACTCGAAACCGCATTGAAGGCGTCGGAAGCCCTGCTCGATTTGTTTTTTTCCCAATCCTTGGACGGGTTCTTTTTTATGATGTTGGACGAGGCGATCGCCTGGGAGCAAGTCGATGACGTGGAAGCCGCTTTGGATTACGTTTTGACTCATCAAAGAATGACCCGGGTCAACGATGCCCTGCTGGCGCAATACGGTGCCACCCGCGAGGAATTTTTGGGTCGGACTCCGGCTGATTTATTTGAACACAACCCCCGACATGGGCGGGACGTTTGGAAACGCCTGTTCGATACCGGACACCTGCAAATCGAAACCGACGAGCGCAAATTCGACGGCACGCCGATGATCGTCGAGGGAGACTACGTTTGCATCTACGACGACCGGGGCCGGATCGCCGGACATTTCGGCATCCAGCGGGACATCACGGCCCGTAAACGGGCGGAAAATGACCTGCGGGAGCGGGAAGAGGCGTTTCGCGCCCTAGCCGAAAATTCGCCGGATTGCATCATGCGCTGCGATCGCCACTACCGCTTTTTGTACGTCAACCCCACCGTCGCCAGTTTGGCGGGGTTGCCCGATACCGCCTTTTGGGGCAAAACCTCCGAGGAGTTGGGATTTTCGGCGGATCTGGTCGCGGTTTGGCACGAGGCGATCGATCGCGTCTTTGCCGCCGGAGAGGAACAGTCCCTGGAATACGAAATGTCGCTGCCGGATGGAAATCACGTCTTCTACTCCCGCATCGCGCCGGAACTCGGGCCGGATGGGGAGGTGGCGTCGGTGTTGGTCGTCGCCCGGGATATCACCGATTTGAAACGGGCCGAAAATGCCCTGCGACAGCAGGTTGAACAGGAACACACCCTGCGGCTGATCGCCGGACGCATCCGAGAAACTTTGGAACTCGACGCGATCCTATCCGCCGCCGTCACCGAAATCCAGCGATCGCTCGCCACCGACCGCGCTATTATTTTTCAACTCACCTCCGACCGTGCCGGGGTCGTCATTCAAGAGGCAGTTAAGCCCGAATATCCCGTCACTGCCACCCTGTGCTGGGAAGACGAGTGTTTCCCTTCCGAGTGCTACGACTTTTACCGGCAGGGACGGGGGCGCATCGTCCCCGATGTCGCCCGGGACGACTGGGGGAGTTGCCTGGTGGAGTTCATGGGGGAAATCGGCGTGCTCTCCAAGATGGTCGCCCCCATCGTGCAGCGGGGGGAGGATAATTCGGCGATCGTTTGGGGGTTGATCGTCGCCCACGCCTGTGGCGAACGGCGGCGGTGGAAGCCGGAGGAACTGGCATTGTTGGAACAGGTGGCCGACCAGTTGGCGATCGCGATCCAACAGTCGGAATTGTACCGGCGCTTGCACGCAGCCAACGAGGAACTCGAACGCCTCTCCAACACCGACTCCCTCACCCAAATCGCCAACCGCCGCCACTTCGACGAGCGACTCAAACAGGAGTGGCGGCGCATCCGGCGGGAACGGATGACGCTCTCTTTGGTTTTGTGCGATATCGATTATTTCAAGCAGTACAACGACACCTACGGCCACCCGGCGGGGGATGCCTGTCTGGTGGCCGTCGCCCAAACTTTGCAGCGTTGCATCAACCGGGAAACGGACTGTCTGGCTCGCTACGGCGGCGAAGAATTTGTCGTTATTTTACCTTATACTAATTTGAAAGGGGCGGTTTTCATCGTCGAGAAAATGCAGTCGGCGATCGCGGATCTCAACCGGGAACACAAAGCCCACAAATCCGCCTCCCACGTCACCCTCAGCTTCGGCATCACCGCCACCGATTTTCACAATATTACCCCCATTAAAACGTTGTTAGACCGGGCCGACGCGGCTCTTTATCAAGCTAAAGAACGGGGCCGAAATCAGTACGCGATCGCGCCGGATTCTGACGAAAAATTAACAGTTAATAATTAACAATTAACAATTAATAATTTTTAATTCCTCAAAACGACTTCTAGAACCCGTTCGACGATATCATCGGGAACAATTAACAATTAATAATTAATAATTAATAATTAATAATTAATAATTTTTAATTCCTCATCACCACTTCTAGAACCCGCTCGACGATATCATCGGGGTGGGCGCGATCGCCGTCGTTGGTCAAAACAACGACCGTCATTTCTTCGTCGGGAAGGTGCCATAACGTCGATGAATATCCCTCGACTCCCCCTGCGTGTCCCCACACGTCGCCCCATTCTTCGGTATCCCAACTGTTCACCCCCAGGCCGTAAAAACCCCCTTCGCCATCCTCCATCCAATCGATCATTTTATCGAAGCTGTCTTCGTCGAGGAGGTCGTCGGTCATGAACAGTGTTTCCGCAAATTTGCCGACATCCCGGGCGGTAGAAATCAGGCCCCCGTCGCCCAAACCGGCGCCGAAATTGAGTGGGCTGGTGCAGTCTTGAACGCCGTCTTCGTCCAAATCTTCGTAACCTTCCACGAAGCCGCCCGGAAGGGTTTCTCGGGCTTCGGTGAACGTATGTTTCAGGCCAATTGGTTCCAGGATGCGATCGCGCATTTCCACATACAGCGGATTTCCTGTCACCGCTTCGACGATCAATTCCAACAAAATATAGTTGGTGTTGGAGTAGCAACGTTCTTCCCCGGGGGGATTCAAAGATTCGAGATCGTAGGCGAATCGGATCGCCTCTTGGGGAGTCCAAATGTCTTTGTAATCTCGTCCGGCGGCGGCTTCTTGAAATTCCTCCGTTTCGAGATAGTCATCCAAGCCGCTGGTATGGTTCAACAGGTGGCGGATGGAGATGCGATCGCTATTTTCCAGGCGATCGCACATTTCCTCCGGCAGCCAGTCCGGGAGGCGATCGCTCAAATCCAATTCTTCTTCTTCATGCAATTGTAAAACCACCGTCGCCACGAACATTTTGCTGATGCTGGCGATCCGGAAGCGATCGCGGGGTTTGATGGAGCGGCGCTTTTTTTGATTAGCAATTCCCGAGGCAATTTCGTAGTGGCGATCGGGCGTTCCCAAATACAAAACCGCCCCCGGAACCTTCTGGTCGTGGATGGCTTCATCCAACAAAAATTGCAGCGTTTGAGTCAGTGGCATTATCAGTCTTAACCCTCAGTTTTCGATGATATTTTGATGGTTATTCTCGCGTTTTTCAAGCTGAAATTATAGAATTAAAAATGGTCAATTCTTCCCCATTCCCCATTCCCCATTCCCTATCCCCTATTCCCCACCCCCCGGCCAGGGAATGGTCTTCACCGTCGCCAGGTGTTCGGAGACGGCCACCGCACCGTATTGGTTGAGGTGGCTGGGGTCGGAAAAATAATCATAGTTCCGAAGCCACCTGGATGTCAAATCGACGAATACCAGCCCAGTTTCTGCGGCCACCGCTTCCATGTGGTCGCGGAATTTTTCCTCGTAGGCACTGCGAACCGGGTCCAAATATTCCTCCGTCAGGGGCATATTCACGAACACCACCGGAATTTGAAAGGATTGGACGTAGGCGACCGTATTTTTTAACGCCTGGGTTTGTTTTCCTTCCAATTCAAATCCTTGATAATCTCCGTCATAATATCCCGAAACCGTGGGATGATTTTGATAGTAGGTTTCGGGGTCGAACCGGACAGACAGGGGCAAAAAACCGTTCGCTTCAAATCGGGGCGATTCATTCTGATTGTCTCCCCCGGTTTCTGTCACGTCAGCCGTCTGTTTTGGGGGTTGGAAGGCGCGGCCGTTGGCGATCGCTTGCAAGATGGCTTTCAGGCGATCGCGCCGTGCGTAGGCTCCCGAAGCCCGGGAAATTTGCTCCTGAGTCGCCTCCCCGAGTCGATCCAAATTCAACTGTCCTTTCAGGGCCGTCGCCGCCAATTCCAGCAACGTTTCTTGCAGGGTGGGGGGCGCTTCCAACTCGGGGGGCGCGACAATTTCAAACGTACCCTGGCTGATTTGTTGGTAGCCTTCAGAAGTGGAAATCGCCTCGTAGGTGCGATCTTCCCGGCCGCTGTTGAGGGCCCGCACGCCGTCGGCGATAACGATCAATTGGGGCAGTTGTTCCGGCGGCAAAATGCGCCGGATAATTAAATCCACCACCTTCACCGTCGCCCCGTTGACGCCGAAATTGAACACCTTCAAAGGCCGATGACCTGGCTCAATTAACCCCCGTTCCAAAACCTCCGGATCGACCCCGCGCAGGGCGCGGGAACTGCCGATAATTAAAATATCTGGGGGGCGCTTGTGGGTGGCGATATAGTGTTGGTAGCGGGCGAGTTGTTCGTCGAGTTGCTGACTTCTGAACGTGGGGTAGAGGAATCGGGATAAGCGACATTTGGAAGAGGTTTCTTCTCCCTCTTTACACTCAGCCGCGATCGCCGCATCGTTCCCGGGGCGGGCCGTAAACCCGGAGGCGTTGAAGGCACCGTCGGAGTCGGGGGGCGGTTCCGAATTGAGTGCCAAAGCCTGCAAACCGGACAGCCAACCCGTCTGGCGGTTCTCGGCGACGGCGGAAACTTCCAGCGCTTCTGTCGTTTGGGGAACCGTCGGGGCGGGCAGTTCGGCGATGGAGTCCAGGCCCGCTCCCAGGAGACGATCGCCCTGCCAGACCAGCAGCAACCCCACCGCCGAACAGGCCGCGGCCAATCCTATCTTCAAATAGTGGCGCGATCGCGAAGTCTCCGCCACCGCCCCCCCCGCCGGAGTGGCGAACAACCCGGTGGCGATCAGGCCTTGTTGGAGGAACCCCGCCAGGCGGTGCAGTTTGGGCAGGGTGTCGGATTCGACGGCAAACGGTTCGTCTCCCCGGTCGAGGTGGATGGCCGGAGACCAAACCAACTGCCCCGCCCGTCCCGGAGTCCCCGCCGCCTCGGAGGGCGCGAACGTCTCTTCCGTGGGGAAATCCGTCGGTTCGGCCGGGGCGGGTTTCAGGGCGATGCCGTAGCGCCAGAGGGGATATTTCTGTCCGGCCCGACGGCCGTAAATGCGGACACCGGCGATTCCTTCGATTTCGAGCGATCGCAGGAACCGGGCGATGGGGAGGGCGACCCGGGACTGGGAGGGGCAGGTGGGGGCCTCGCTCATGACGTGGAGGAGCTTCCCCTTGCGGAGGGCCAAAATCCGAATTCCCCCCGTCGCCAGCTTCGCGTCCAGATCGGGGTTGATCAGCCGTTCCAGCAGGAATTTCAGGGCGTCGATATCCCCCCGAGCCGCCCGGGTGGCGGTGGGGGTTTGCAGGTCGGGGTGTCCGAACGCCGGCAGGTTGAGCCAGTCGATCCAGACGGGGGTTTCGGCCTCCTGGCCGTCCGCCCGCAGTTCCAGACCGTAGAGGGTGGCCGCCCGGATGCCCTGGGGCGCGATCGCGTCTAAAAGCGGTTGTAGGGCTTTGAGGACCGTCGATTTGTCCGGTGCCTTCCGGCGGCGGCGCTTTTCGGGTTCCCGGGCTCGGTGGCAGAACAGGTGCAGGGTGGATTCTTTGCGGGTGGCCCGCACCTGGATGTGGCGCTCGGCGAGGTTTTGATTCAGCAGCCGGGCGATCGCCTCGTCGTCCCCCCACCGCGCCCAGTCCCGGAGGATGCGATCGGGGGGGGTGAGGTCGATCCGCAGCATCCAGTCGGGGGTGGTTTCCCCGCGAACTTGCAGGAGGATGCAGGCGTCGCGGAAGTCTTCGAGTTGCAATTCCCGCAGCCGTCCGGCGATGGGTTCGGCCAGCAGGGACGGGTCGGGGCTGTAGGCCGATTCGCACAGCACCCACAGCCGCCGTCCGGCCGATTTGCCCCGCCGGTCGCCCCGGATGTTGACTTGGACGCTCACCCCCAGCCCCCCGAGGATCTCGCTGAGGACGCGGGCGATCGCGTCCGGGTTGCCGCGGCGGGCCAGATTTTCGGTGGAGACGGCCAGAGCGGGGGTGGCGGGCGGTGACGGCGGCGCGGGTTCCGGGGTGGCCGGGGGTTGACTCTCCTCCTCGGACGCTTCCCGCACGGGGGTCAAAATGACGGATTCCGCCGCCGGGGCGGGGGACATCGGCTCGGCTTCGGCTTTGCGAGGAGCGAACCACTTCAGCAGGGGGTTGGATTCCCCGGGGAGTTCTTCCGCCCGGGGGGAGTCGTCCGGTTCGGATGCGGGGTATTCCAATTTAACCGTCCAGTCCGGGCGTTTGGCACCGGCGGAACGGCCGCAGAGGAAGATTTTGTAAATTTTGGGGGCATCGGGGGGGAGGAGTGATTCCAGGCGGGTGCGCTCCAGGGCCCGTTCAAAGTCGGACACCACCCGCTTTTCCGGGGGACACCGGGGCGCTTCGCACAAAACGTGCAGATGATTCCCCCGCAGCCGAGTCTGCACCTGAACTTCGGCCGAACCGACGGCATCCTGAGACCATTGGGTTAATGCTGACCAATCCCTTACCAAGACACTTTCACGCTCATCTCGACTATTATCCGCGCGACGGTCGAATTTGTCGCCCGTTTCCCCCGGCTCGACCCGCTCCGCCCGCCATCGCGGGGGGCGGTGGTCGGGGACGTCCAACTCGCAATTAGGGGTCGAGAGAGAAGTCGCCTTCTCCCCCTCCCATTCAGAACCGTGCATGAGACTTTCACCTCACACGGCTC
>NZ_JAJENU010000496.1:0-2524 GCF_035615495.1 Lyngbya sp. CCY1209
GTAGCGACACCAAAATCATCAGTCAATCATCACAAACCAACCGAAATATAAAATCTGCGAAAATCTGCGAAATCTGTGGACTGAGTCAACCTATCCCACAAAAAAATCACTTCCACTGACCCGAAAAAATACCCTTCACCGCCTGAGAAATGCGGTCGAGATCTGCCTCCAAAAGCGGCGGCCATTCGACGCCCCGCTTGGAGCCCGCCGCGAATTGCCGGTGACTCTCCATCGCCAGTTGATACAGTGCCAAAACCAGAGAGCGATCGAAGGTTTCCGTCTCCTTCGATCCCTCAAATACCATTTTCAGGGCCAACAGAATCGACGTCACCTGACCGGGAACGGGGGGCTGGCCCTGTTGGAGGCGACTCAGGAAGGCGTCCGGGTTGTCTCGGACTTCCAAGGCCATTCCCTGTTCGATCAAAAAATTGCGGGCTGTTTTGTAATCCATTATTTGAAAAAGCTTGGAGACGGGGGAGACGCAGATGGGGGAGGGCGCAAACCTGGCGCCGGGACGCTCGAAAATTCCCCCCACCCGACCCCCTAATTTATCCGAGTTGTCATCCGTCTGAACGGCGGGTTTTCCACAAGAAACCGGGAGTTATCCACAAAAATCTGCGGGTTTTCCACAATCTCTAACCTTCCCTTAATCCGATCGCCCCCAAATCTTAATCGAATTATGGCATCAGAAACGATCGCCCAATTTCCCGACCGTCATTCCCACTCGATAGTTCCGGGCGGCTTGGAGGTGATGTCGTAAACCACCCGGTTGACGCCGCGCACCTCGTTGACGATGCGGTTGGAAATGGTTTCGAGCAAATCGTAGGGAACCCGGGACCAGTCGGCCGTCATGCCGTCCTCGCTGGAGACGCACCGCAGCACCACCGGATAGGCGTAAGTGCGCTGATCCCCCATCACGCCGACGCTGCGGACGGGCAGCAGCACGGCGAAGGCTTGCCAGAAGTCGTGGTAAACGCCCTGTTTGTGGATTTCGTCCCGGACGACAAAATCAGCGTCGCGGAGGATATTCAATTTCTCGGCGGTGACTTCGCCGAGGATGCGGATGGCCAGACCGGGGCCGGGGAAGGGGTGGCGGCGGACGATCTCCTCGGGGAGGCCGATGGACCGGCCGACTTTCCGCACTTCGTCTTTGAACAGCTTCCGCAGGGGTTCGACGAGTTTGAAGCGCAGGTCCTTGGGCAGGCCGCCAACGTTATGGTGGCTTTTAATTTTGACGGCCACCCGTTCGCCGGTTTTGGGATCGACGTTGGTATCGGCCGATTCGATCACGTCGGGGTAAAGCGTCCCCTGGGCGAGGTAGTCGAAGGGGCCGAGGCGGGCGGATTCTTCTTCAAAAACTTGGATAAATTCCCGGCCGATGCGCTTGCGCTTTTCTTCGGGGTCCGTGATGCCTTCGAGTTGTGCCAGGAAGCGATCGCGGGCGTTGACGTACTGGACGGGGATGTGGAATTGTTCCTGGAATAGCTTGACGAGCTTTTCGGGTTCGTACTTCCGCATGAAGCCCTGGTCGATAAA
The DNA here is from genome assembly GCF_035615495.1 of Lyngbya sp. CCY1209. Lineage (GTDB taxonomy): Bacteria > Cyanobacteriota > Cyanobacteriia > Cyanobacteriales > Microcoleaceae > Limnospira. Next base: position 1,537 of record NZ_JAJENU010000496.1, read on the forward strand.
CATACAGGTGAGTTGGTCGCCGATCGCCCGGTGCAGCAAAAACGCCAGGGTGGAAGAGTCCACGCCGCCGGAGAGGGCCAGCAGCACCCGCCGGTCCCCGACTTTGCCCCGGATCTCCCGGATCGCCTCTTCCACGAAGGCCTCCGTCGTCCAGGTGGGCTGGCAGTTGCAGATGTGGTAGACGAAATTCCGGATCAAGGCCTGGCCGCCGACGGAGTGGACGACCTCCGGATGAAACTGGACGCCGTAGAGTTTGCGATCGTGATCTGCGATCGCGGCGCAGGGGGTGTTGTCGGTGTGGGCGAGGACGTCGAAGCCGTCGGGGAGGCGGGTGCAGGAGTCCCCGTGACTCATCCACATCGTCGCCCCGTCGTCCACATTCGTCAATAAATCGGTGGGATCATCGATGGTGAGGGAGGCCTTCCCGTATTCCGCCAGCTTGGCCCGTTCCACCTCGCCGCCGAGTTGCCGGACCATCAACTGCATCCCGTAGCAGACGCCCAAAATGGGGATGCCCAGGTTCCAAATTTCCGGGTCGCAGTGGGGGGCGCCCGGGTCGTAGACGGAGTTGGGACCGCCGGAGAGGATGATCCCTTTCAAGTTCAGGTCGGCCAGTTGTTTGGCGCTGGTGCGGTAGGAAATGACCTCCGAATAGACCTCGGTTTCGCGGATGCGACGGGCGATCAGTTCCGAATATTGGGACCCGAAATCTAAAATGACGATCATCTCCCGATTCACCGGAGTCACCGGCTCAGTGATCGGTGTCGGTTCAGTTTTCGCCGAGGTTGGGGTTGAGGAAGTCATGATCGAATTGCAAGTCTAGAAGTTCTACAGTACAAGTTGCCTAAAATTTAGAGGATCTGCGATCGCACTTTGTCCGAAACCGATCGCAGATCTGGGGAGATTGATTCATTTGACTTCTCCCCGGTCTAAAGACGCGGGGATTCTTAAGCCGTCCAAAACTGAACTCTTAAAGGCATAGTCAATG
>NZ_JAJENU010000497.1:0-48685 GCF_035615495.1 Lyngbya sp. CCY1209
AGCATCGGGCATCTTGCCTGTGGATTCAGATCCGATCGCCTCATTTAAGATGAAACAGTCCAGTCGGGTGGGTTAGGTGCCGCGGTAATTTTTCGGAAAAATCCACAACTGTTCATCGGCGCCGTAACCCACCATTTCCCCACCTTCAAGGCGGTTCGGATCTGATTGCCGGTCCGGAGTCCACTTGAGTGGACTTTTGCTATCAGCCTTGAAATTCATTTCAAGGCGGGTCTCAAATTGGCAGATCTGTCCTAACCATTCTGTCGGTTGCTATAACTGATGGGGAGGTAGAAACCGGGTTTCTCTGAGCATTTTGTGGGAGACACAAAGATTGTTGCAGAAACCCGGTTTCTTGCCCACTTTTTCATGGGGAGGAAGAAACCGGGTTTCTAGGGGAGATTTGGATGGGTTGGAGAAATGTTGGTAGAAACCCGGTTTCTAGGTGTCTGTGTGGGGGGTCGGTCATTCTTCACCCCGCGTTCAATTATTATCAACCCGGTTTCTCGCCCGCTTTTTCATGGGGGGAGGAAGAAACCGGGTTTCTAGGGGAGATTTGGGTGGGTTTCAGAGATGTTGGTAGAAACCCGGTTTCTAGGTATCTGTAAAGCCCCCCATGGTGATTAACTTCTCAAATCCACGTCAAATTGTTTGACCAGGGCATCCCGGACTTTTTGTTGCACCGGTTCGATGTCCTCGTCGGTGAGGGTGCGATCGCTCACCCGATACACCAAACGAAATGCCAAACTGCGCTGATTTTCGGGAACATTTTTACCCCGATATTCGTCGAACAATTCCACCGACTCCAACAGCTTTCCGCCGGCTTTGACGATGCAGTTCTCCAAGTCCGCCACGGGGACCGATTCCGATACGAAAAAGGCGATATCGCGATCGGAGGCGGGGAAAGTCGAGTAGGGTTTGAACTGCCGTTTCAGGTTGTCTGCGGCCGTCATCGCCGCCAGCAATACCGCCAGGTCGAACTCGAATAAATAAACCGCTTCTGGAAGTTCCCGTTCCCGCTGCAATTTGGGGTGGAGTTGGCCGAAAACCCCCAAGCGATCGCCGTTTAACCACAGGGAAGCTGTCCGCCCCGGGTGCAGCGTTTCCACATCCGATTCTCGGCGGTATTCTGCCACCAAAGACAGGCGCCCGAATACGGACTCCAGGAGCCCTTTTGCCTCGAACCAACTCGGGGGATTATCGCGACCGCCGCGCACCCAGCGGCCCTCGGCGGGGTCGCCGCCCATCACGCCCGCGATCGCATCTTTTTCGCCGTATTCTTCCCCGTTCCGCCAGAAAATGCGCCCGAGCTCGAATCCGTTTAAGGGTCCGTTGCCGTTTTCCAGGTTGAACACGAAGGCATCGACGAGCCCGGAGAGCATCTCGGTCCGCAAGGCGGAATATTCCACGAACAGGGGATTGCCGAGGACGACCTGATTTTCGCCCTGCCGCTTCACCAGGGAATAGTGCATCAACTCCGTCAGGCCTGCGGCCCGGAACGCCGTCCGCAACTGGCGCCGCGCCTCCTGGTCGGGGGGGAGGTAGCCGGGGACGCTTTTGGTGGGGAGGGTGTCGGAAAAGCGATCGTAACCGTACAGGCGGGCGACTTCTTCGATCAAATCGACTTCCCGTTCCAAGTCCCGCTGGCGGTAGGGGGGCACCGTCACCGTCCAGACGACGGACTCGCCGGTTTTTTCGCGCCGCGTCCCGCATCCCAAAGCGGTGAGGATGTTTTCCACCTCTTCCGGTTGTAAATCGGACTCCATTTCGGTGCCTTCTCCCCGCGTCAGGGGTCCGAGGAGGGCGTTGAGGCGATCGCGCCGTAGGGACACTTCCTGGGTTGCCCCCACCTCGGTGACGCTGCTGGCGGTTTCCTGAAGGGTGGCGGTGCCCCCGGCGAGTTCGGAGATCAACAGGATGGCGCGGCGACAGGCTAAAGCGAGTTCGGCCCGGTTGATTCCCCGTTCGTAGCGGGTGGAGGATTCGGTGCGGAGTCCCCCCTGGGCGCGGGCCGATCGCCGAATCGTAACGGGGGAAAATACCGCCGCTTCCAGCATTAAATTGGTGGTCCCGTCGTGGACTTCCGTTTCCTCGCCCCCCATTACCCCGGCCAAAGCCACGGGTTTATCGTTGGCGGTGATGACCAGATTTTGCTCTTTGAGCTCGCGGGTTTGGCCGTCGAGGGTTTTCAGGGATTCCCCGGGTTTGGCGAAGCGGACGCCGACGGCGAGATCGGAAGATCCGGTCAGGGTGTTGAGACGATCGCGATCGAAGGCGTGGAGGGGCTGTCCCCACTCCAGTAGGATATAATTCGTGACATCGACCACGTTGTTGATGGGGCGAATGCCCGCCGCCTGCAGGCGCCGTTTCAGCCAGTCGGGGGAAGGGGCGATCTTCACGTCCGCGATCGCCGTGCCGATGTAGGTGGGACAGGCCTGGGGTTCGGCGATTTCGACGGCCAACTTCCCGGCGGGATCGCGATCGCCGATCAGCACCCCCGCCGCGTCGGGAATTTTCAAGCTTCCCCCGGTCAGGGCCGCCACTTCCCGGGCGATCCCGACCATACTCAAGCCGTCGGCCCGGTTGGCGGTGGCGGTGACGTCCAAAACCACGTCATCCAATCCCAGTAGGGGTCTGACGTCGCCCCCCAATTCGGGATCGTCCAAATCGAAATGATAAATCCCCTCGGAATCCTTTTCTAACCCCAATTCCGCCAGGGAACAGATCATCCCCTGGGAGGGAACCCCCCGCAACTTGCTCTTTTTCAATTTGAGATCGACGGCGGGGAGGTAGGTGCCGATGGTGGCCACCGGAACGATCAGGTCTGCCGCGGCGTTGGGGGCCCCGCAGACGATGTTCAGGGGGTCTTTGTCGCCGATATCCACCTGACAAACCCGCAATTTGTCGGCGTTGGGGTGGGGTGCGATTTCTACGATTTGGCCGAGAACGACCCCGTCCGCCCAGGTGCTGCGATCTTCAATATCTTCGACCTCAAATCCCGCCACGGTCAGGGTTTCGGCGAGTTCTTCGGGACTGAGGGTGATGTCTACCAGTTCTCGTAACCAATTTAAAGAGATACGCATTATCGTGTTGGTGGTAATTCGTCGTATTCTGTCATCCGCGATCGGGGTGTCGGGAAGGCCGGGAAGGGACACTTCCCAGTCCAACCCCCCATTTTGACATTGCCCGGTTCAAAACGGCGAATCGATTCCGGACTCCCCGTCCCGCCGTCGAATTTTCGGGGGCGATGGCGGGTCGGATTTCCCAATTTGGCCGTCGGTGTGTTGAAATCGAAACTAACGTGATAATAGAAATAGGGGAACCATTCTTTCCTGAGAGGACGTGGGGTGCATCGAATGGCTGTCCGAATCTGCCGGAGGATTCCGATCGCTTCGGAAATCCGTATGATACCGGTGTAGGTAGGCAGCGATCTACAAGTATTTCAGGTCCGGTATCCATTTTAAAGAGAGCGTCTCGAACCACCATGAGTTACTGTACAAATCCGGCTTGTCCCAATCCAGAGAATCCCAATGAGGCCTTGAAGTGTCAGGCCTGTGGTTCGAGACTGCGGTTGAAAAATCGTTACCTTGTCCTGAAGCCACTGGGAAAAGGGGGATTTGGCGCCACGTTTCTGGCCCGAGATTTGTCCCTCCCCGGCTATCCCACCTGCGTGGTGAAACAACTGCGCCCCACCGCCAATTCCAAGCGGGTTCTGGAAATGGCGCGGCAGCTTTTCCAGCGGGAGGCGAAAACCCTCGGTAAAATCGGCGACCACCCCCAAATTCCGCGCCTGTTGGACTATTTTGTGGGGAAACAGCAGTTCTATCTCGTCCAGGAGTTTATCGACGGTTCCACCCTCAAGCAGGAAATTCGCAGCCGCGGACCGTACACGGAAGAACAGACTAAAGATTTTCTGCGGGAGATTCTCTCGGTTCTGGACTATATCCACTCCCAGGAAGTGATTCACCGGGATATCAAACCCGCCAACATCCTCCGCCGCCGTCAGGATAACCGCCTAGTGCTCATCGATTTCGGGGCGGTGAAGGATAAGGTGACGCAGGCGACGATGATGGGGACGGGGGAGACGGCGTTTACTAATTTTGCGATCGGGACTTCGGGATTTGCTCCCATCGAGCAGATGTCCCTGCGCCCCGTCTACGCCAGCGACGTCTACGCGGTGGGGATGACTTGCGTTTATTTGCTCACGGGGAAATCCCCCAGCGCTTTGGAACACGACCCCACTACGGGGGAGGTGCACTGGCGGGAACATACCGACGTGAGCGATTCTTTTGCGCTCATCCTGCAGCGGATGCTGGCTGTGTCGGTGTATCAGCGCTATCAGTCGGCTCAGGACGTGTTGTCGGCTCTGGACAATGAGAGCGATTTTGAGGACTTGTCGGGGAGCATGGCGGTTCAGACTCCCCTGCCGGAAACCCCGGAAGATCCGACGATTTATAACGAAGATCAGACGTCGGTGGTGTTGTCCCCCCGGCAGCAGGAGGCGCAGTTGATCCGGGCGCGGCGGGAACGGCAGCGACAGCCGGATATTACCCAAATTATTGATTCTCGGATGCCGGTGGCGGGGGGACTGAGCGCCTCCCAGGGGGCGCCGGCGGCGATGGTGGACGGTACGGTGCTCCGAACTCGGGGAACTCAGGAGTCCCGCCAGTGGAACGAAAGCAGTTTCAGGGCTGCCTATCGCAAGGGACAGCGGGATTTTGGGGACTGCGAATTGAGTGGTCTGAATTTGGAGGGGGGTACTTGGAAGGGGACGAATTTTTACGAGGCGCGGCTGGCCCGGGTGAATTTCCAGGGGGCGGATTTGCGGGATGCGAATTTCGGGCGGGCGCGGCTGGTCCAGGCGAATTTGCGAAAGGCGAATTTGCAGAATGCGTATCTGAGTACGGCGAATTTGGAGGCGGCGGACCTGCGGGGGGCGAATTTGAGCGGCGCGTGCCTGAGTCGCGCCAACCTGCGGGGGACGAACCTGTGCGGCGCGAATCTGAAGGGGGCGATTGTCGGGGACGAACAGTTGGGGATGGCCCGCACGAACTGGCGGACGATTTTACCCAACGGGAAGCGGGGGTTCGGACTCTAGCGATCGCCTCCTATATCGGGCGGTAGCGATCCTCGGGTTGGACTTCCCCCACCAACCCCGGGTCGGTGTTGATGCAACCGGGCTTTTTGACATATTGGCACACCCGAGCCCACAGTCGGGCGCGGGTTCCGGGGGGTCCGACGGAAAAGAAAACGCGATCGCCTCCGATCGCTTTGACGATCTTCACGCCACAAACCGGGCAGATCTGCTCCTGGGGATTGGTCATGGGAAGTTGTAGTAGGCAACAGGCAACAGGCAACAGGCAACAGCAAGACAAACCGTTCGCCGTCTGGATTTCAGACTCGCTCGATGTCCTGATCGCCCTGGCGGTTGCTATTACAGATATTAACGCGATTTTTTGATTGAGACATTATAGCAGAAGAAGCGGGGGGGAAGAAAGTTGGGAGCCGAGCCGGGACTCTTCCCCCGATCGCATTAAAATCGATGGGATTCGATCCGATCCTGTAGCCATTCCAGCCACCGATTGAGGGTTTGATAAATATTTGTCAATCCCCGAATGTGGGAATATTGCGATCGCCCGTAGAGGAAATCATACAGACTCATTTGATAATTGTCCTGAATGGCTAGATCCAGCCAAAGATTGTTGAACGGTGCGCTACTTTGGTAGTCGGGGATGGATTCTTCGTAGTAGGGAAAGGCTTTCAAACAGGTGTTGAAAAAGTTCTTTCTGCCCCGATATTTTAAATAGTTGAGTCGGGGTTTGAAGGATTTCGGATTTTCCAAGACTTTGTGGATGGTATCGGCTAAGGATTCGGGGTCGAAGGGGGAACACAAACCCGATCCGTCCGGAAAGATGCGATCGCCCCCCCGCGCATATTGGTTGAATTCCTCAAAACAAATGACGGGGACGTTGCAACTCATCGCCTCGCTGAGACTGCGATTTTTTCCCTCCAATAAAGACCCCAACAAATAGGCTCGCGATCGCGAATAATATCGGGGCATTTCTTGATAGTGTTCGGCGGAATATATCACGTCAATGTAATCGGAAGGATCGGTTAAAATCGACCGAACCTCATTCCAAATTTGCCGGACGTGGGGGGCAGCGGATTCCCAGTGATTCCAATCCAGACTCGAACCCGAAATCAAGGTCAGTTTAATTTTATTCCGATATTTTTCTCGGTAAATTTTTAGCGCCTCGGCGATAACGGGCAGGTTCTTTTCTCGGGATACCCTGGAAACGCAAATGATATCGATATCTTTTTTATCGACGGGCTGGGGTGCCATGACATACTCGTTGATGAAGTCGGAATTGTAGCAGGTCATCAGCACTTTATCGGCGCGATCGCGGTTATTTTCTCGAAACCAAGTCGCCCGTTTGGGGTTATTGTAGAGGCAGGAATAGGCATCGGCAGTCTTCGACCACGGATAGGAACAGCCCATCGAATAAGCCAGGGAAAAAAAGTGGCGGGAGAGTTGGGGCAGGACGTGATTTAATAAATCGACGGATTCGCTGTAATAAAATCCTTTGACGAATCGACCCTCGTAAAAAACCGGGGGCAAGACCGTATAAAAACTGACGGTATCAAATCGGTGCGGTTCTGGGTCGGTAATTTCGTAAGAAAAACTGTCCAGATCCCCATAGATTTCCTCGATGGGTTTGTCCACGCGGGGATGATTTAAATATGGATGCTGACGGCTGTAGTCTCCCTGTCCCATCGGTCAAAATCAATCTGACGCCACCGTAATTTTGACACGGGGGACGGCAAACGTCCAGACATTGCCATTCAGTCCGAATTCAATTTCATCTCAGGCAAAACTCAGCTTTATCCCATAGGATTCGACAATTATCAACCCCACTCAATTTTCCAGCCGTGCTCCCCGATGTCAATTCCCCGAATTCTCACCCCGCCGGAAATTCTACCTTTTCCCTCGACGAGGTTCTGGTCATCATCCCCGTCCTCGACGAGGAAGAAACGATCGCGGCGACGGTGCGATCGCTGCGGGGTTTGGGTTTGACCCAGATTCGAGTTGTCGATAACGGCAGTTGCGATCGCAGTGCGATTATCGCCGAGGAGGCCGGCGCCGAGGTGTTGGTGGAACCGATCGCGGGTTACGGTCGCGCCTGCTGGCGGGGGTTGCAAGCCATTCCCGACCCGATCCGGTGGATTTTGTTCTGCGACGGGGACGGCAGCGACGATTTGGCGGAATTGGGGCAATTTTGGGAAGCCGCCCCCACCGCCGATCTGATTTTGGGGGACCGCCGCGCCACCCGCGAGGGACGGCAAGCCATGACCCCGGTGCAGAATTTCGGCAACGGGTTGGCCGCGTTTTTGATTGGGGCTGGCTGGGGCTACCGATATCGCGATTTGGGGCCCCTGCGGCTGATCCGGCGTTCGGCGTTGGAGGCGATCGCGATGCGGGACCGGGGATTCGGTTGGACGGTGGAAATGCAGGCGAGGGCGATCGAATTGGGGTTGAGGGTTCGCGAAATTCCGGTCAACTACTGTCGCCGCCGGGGGGGACGGTCCAAAATTTCCGGGACGCTATCGGGCAGTCTGCGGGCCGGAACCGTGATTTTATCGACGTTGGGGCGGTTGTATTTCCGATATCGGGGCGATGCCGTTTTGACCGGGTTCGCCGCCCTATTTTTGATTTTGGGATGCCTGTGGATGCTGCCTTACGGGGACTTTCGCGCCCCGGGTGCGGTGCCCCAGTTTTGGATCGGCGCGGGACTGATGGGGGTGGGATTCGCCCTCAGTTGGGGGATTGGCCGAATTGACGCGCTCAAATTTTGGGCGATCGCACTTTTGACTCGCCTGCTGCTACTTCCCATGTATCCCGGCGATGACGTTTGGCGATATCTGTGGGAGGGATACATCCAAAATTTCGGTTTCAGTCCCTACCATTTCGCCCCGAGTGCGCCGGAACTCGTGTCGCTGCAAACCCCCTGGTGGTCGCTCATCAACCATCCGGATACGTCCGCGATTTACCCCCCCGTCGCGCAGTTGGGGTTCCGGGGATTGGCCGCGATTGCCCCCTCGGTTTTGCTATTTAAACTGGCGTTTGTGTCGGCGGACTTGGCGGTTTGTTGGCTGCTGGCGCGGCGGTTCGGCGAACAAAAAACCCTGATTTACGCCTGGAATCCCCTGATTATATATTCTTTTGCGGGGGGGGCGCATTATGACAGTTGGTTTATTTTGGCGGTGGTGGCGGCTTGGTTTTGGTGCGATCGCCGGCGTTGGCCCGGGAGTGCGGTGGCGATCGGAGTCGGGGTGGCAATTAAGTGGATGTCCCTGCCGTTATTGGGGATTTTGGCGGGGTTGCAGTGGCCGCGGGTGCGATCGATTTTGATCATTTTCGGGTTGGGAAGTTTGCCGTTAATTTGGACAGCGATTCCCTTTTGTTCGGGTGGGGAATGTCCCCTGATTCCGGCGCGATCGCAGTTCGTTTCTCGGGGCCGCAGCGCGGATTTTTTTCCCTATTTTATCGAGACATGGGGCTGGCATCTTCCCGAAGGAAACTCGATTTACTTGTTGCCATTAGCCGCTGTTTTACTGGTGCTTCTATTGTGGGATTTTCGCAAATATGGCGGCAAGCGAAGCGACCTGAACGCCCGATTTCTGCATTTGTCGGAATCCTATTTTGTCGCCCTGCTGCTGATTAGTCCCATCATTCACGCCTGGTATTTTACCTGGCTGGTGCCGTTTTCGGTGGCGACTCGCAACCTGGGGACTCGCCTGGTTAGCTGTTCGGCTTTCGTTTATTTTGTCTTGCAATATCAGAAGGCGATGGGGAGTTCGAGTTGGTGGATGAGTCGGGAGGATCGGCTGTGGATGTGGTTGCCGTTTGGTGTCGGTTTGGTTTGGCATTGGATGCCTTCTCGGTTGAAAAAATTGTTGCCAAAATCGTCGGTCTGAAATTCGTCGTATTTTCATTATGGAGTCAAATCAAATGCGAAAAATAACTCAAATTTCCCTATCGGTTTCGATGATAGTCTTGATCAGTGGCTGTGCTGGAGGTACGGCTTTAAATGTCGGCGAAAGTTCGATCAACTCCGAACAATCCGCCGCTTTGGTGAGCGATCGCCCCTTCAGTTATGATGATTACGAGACGGTGCTCCAGACCTACGTTGACGATCGCGGACAGGTCGATTATAAAGCCCTGACCGCCAATCCGCAAGCCCTAGAGCAATTCAATGCGGCCCTCGCCCGCCTCTCCCGCGATACCTATGAATCTTGGACGGAGGCGGAACAAATCGCCTTTTGGATTAATGCTTACAATTCCCTGACGCTGCAGGCGATAATCGCCAATTATCCGACTCAAAGTATTCGGGATATTCCGGGGGTTTGGAAGTGGTTGAAGTTTGAGGTGATGGGAGAGGAAATGACGCTGGATGAAATTGAACATGAAGTTTTGCGGAAGGAGTTTGATGAACCCCGAATTCACATGGGGTTGGTCTGTGCTTCCATCGGCTGTCCGATTTTGCTACGGGAACCTTATGTCGGCGGTGAATTGAACCGACAGTTGGACGGACAGACGCTCAAATTTCTCGCCCTGGAACAGAATTTTAAAATTGATCGCGACCAAAATAAGGTTCATTTATCTTCGATTTTTAAGTGGTTCGGGGATGACTTCAAAAATCAATACGGCGGGACGGAAAAATTTGCGGGGACGGAGAAGGAAAAAGCGGTGTTGAATTTCACGAGTCAATATTTGGATGAAAGGAACCGGAAGTATTTGGTTGAAGGGGGCTATGATATCCAGTATTTGGATTACGATTGGTCCTTGAATGAACAGTGAGAGGGTGGGGGGAGATGGCGCCAATTTTCGTCCGATATCTCCCCAATCGCGGCGATTTGCTTTATGGTGGAGAGATCGAAATAGTCTGACCCGAAAATCATATGATGTGGTTGATTCTCTCCCTGCTGACGGCAAGTTTGGAAGCCGGCAAAGATTTGCTGAGTAAGCAAAGTTTGAAAATCTTTGACAGTTACGCGATCGCTTGGATTTTGACGACGTTGACGGCTTTTTTGTTGATCCCCGTGTTGCTGTTGTTGGGAATTCCGACGTTGGGCGATCGCTTTTTGTGGGCGTTGCTGGCTGGGGGGAGTCTAAATATTCTCGCCCTGCTGTTGTACATGAAAGCTTTGGAATCCTCCGATTTATCCCTATCGATTCCGATGATTACATTCACGCCCTTATTTTTGTTAATTACTTCTCCCTTAATTGTGGGGGAAATTCCGACGGTTCGAGATGGGTTCGGGGTATGTTTTATCGTGGGTGGTGCCTATGTTTTAAAGTTGGAGGCGCGACGGCGGGGATATTTGGCGCCGTTTCGGGCACTGTTGAAGGAAAGGGGTCCGAAATTCATGCTGGGGGTGGCGTTCGTCTGGAGTATCACGTCTAATATTGACAAGATCGGCATTCAAAATTCTTCTCCGATCTGTTGGGCGATCGCGATCTTTCTATTTAATTCCCTGATTTTTCTGCCCGTCATGTTATTGTACTCGGACGGAAGTTGGCGATTCATTCCCCGGGAGTGGAGGGGATTACTTCGCCTGGGAATCTGCGGCGCACTGTCCATCTCCTGTCAGACGTGGGCGCTGACTTTGACCTCCGTCGTCCACGTCATTTCCATCAAACGGTTGAGTGCCCCCATCGGCGTTTTGTGCGGGCATTTTATCCTCGGAGAACGGAAAATAGAGGAACGGCTATCGGGGGCGAGCGCGATGGTTTTGGGGGTATTTTTGATCGCGTCATGACCGAAAAATTAATCATTCAAAAAAATTGACCCCAGGCGGCGACAAATCTCTCCGGAGAGAGAGGTAAAAATGTGAAAATTCCGAACGCCCGGTTTCCGAAACGTCTCGGCGTGGCAAATGTCCTTCCCCGGGGGAGATGGGATGCGATCGCGATCATCCGCCCAATTTTTCTTAAATCAATCCGAACAAAATCAGCCGGAAAGGGGAATTAAATTTAATGATTTCTATATTGACATCTTATGGTTCAATCCCCGAAGATCTAAATTAGATTAGGGTACATCCTGAGAACAGTTCCTTTCGGGGTGAGCCGCGATCGCTAACAGAATTGAGTTGACCGGCAAAGTTTGTCAATTGTATCCGGAGACTTTCGGATTTTACACCCGAACCGAAACCCGAGCCAGTTTGAAGCCCGAGATCCCGAAAATCGCAGGTTGAGAGTCCGAGGTCGGATGCCGGGGGAGGTGAAATCGTCCCGTTTTCAGTCGAGAGGATGCTGTTAGCCGAATATCGATGTACGCCCAACACCCAACGATCCATGTCTTCTCCAATTTCTCTCCAAACGCTAATTCGGAGGGTGCCCGTCTGTTTCCGGGGCATCACCCTCGATGCGTTGTGGTTAGTGTTATCGGAAGGCAATCACGATTGCGCCGTCGTCGTCAACGCCGAGCAACATCCCGTCGGACTGGTTCATCTCCGCAGTTTGATGCCTTACATTTCCCCCGGTTCGTCGCGGCGGGGACCCCGGTCAAAACGGGGTCTGGACGATCGCCTGATCGAGCCCCTGCTGCTGGTTCCGGCCCATCTGAGTTGGAAGGATTTTTGGGCCTACTTGCAGCAAATCGGCCAGGATTTGGGGTGGAACCCGATCGCCTCTTTCTCGGGAAATAATGATGAAACCCAGAACCTCTCGCCCATCGCCCTGATCGACGAGACGGGGCAGTTTTTGGGGCTCGTGGATCTGCTGAAACTGCTGCAACTGGCGGTCATGAAGCCCCCCGGCCGACCCAAACGACGCCGGTCTGTCTCCCGGGAGTCGGCGGTGGAGGCGCCCCAAAGCTTTCCCTTCGTGGCGTCCCTGCTGCAACTGTTGGAACCACTGCCCCTGCCGATGATGCTGCAAACGGAAGGGGGGCAGGTGTTGGGTCAAAATCTGGCTTGGCGATCGCAGGTGGGGAACGAACCCGAAGCCGTCCGCGACGCGGCCCGGACGGTGACGAAGTGGGACGGCGGGGAAACCGCTTCTTTCCGGTGTCGGACGGGCTTCCAACCCGGGATGTGCGGGGCTGTCGGTGGCGGCGACCCGACCCGGGACGGCTCCCAAACGGCCGGAGCGATCCTCCTCCAAACCGCCAACGCCCCCGACCCGGAACCCGCCGGCGACGACACCCCCCCTGTCGCTTCTGCCATGCCGCCCTGGTGCCACCTGGGTTCGAGTCCGGACACCTACGTCTGCATTTGTCCGTCCCCCGACAGCCAGGAGCGAGTCTGGCAGTTCGCCCGCCAGCCGTTGCAGGAACCGAACGCCTCCCAAACCCCGAGCGGGCTGTGGCTGATCCTGGCTCAGGATATCACCGAACAGCACCGGGTCGCCCAGGAACTGGCCGCCAAAAATGCCGACCTGATCCAACTCAACCGGCTCAAAGACGAGTTTTTGGCCTGCATCAGCCACGAACTGAAAACCCCCCTGACGGCGGTTTTGGGATTGTCGAGCTTGCTCAAAGACCGCTCTTTGGGGGAACTGAGCGATCGCCAGGCCCGCTACGCCCAACTGATCCACCAGAGCGGGCGCCACCTGATGATGGTGGTCAACGACATTTTAGATCTGACCCGCATCGAAACCGGACAGTTGGAACTGGTCTCGGGAGGGGTGGACATCCGCGCCGCCTGCGATCGCGCTCTGGAAACGGCCCGACAACTGCAACAGCAGGACGGGGGCGGGGGCGGGGGCGAAACCGAATCCCCCGAAACCGGGCAGCCCTTCACCTTGGAGATCGAACCGGACCTCAAGACCATCGAAGCCGACGAACTGCGGCTGCGGCAGATGCTCGTCAACCTGATCTCCAACGCCTTCAAATTCACCCCCGACGGGGGTTCCCTGGGGCTGCGCGTCGGCCGTTGGGAGGACTGGATCGCTTTCACCGTCTGGGATACGGGCATCGGCATCCCCGAGGACAAGCAACACCTGATCTTTGAAAAATTCCAGCAGCTCGAGAGCCCCCTGACCCGCAAATTCGAGGGGACGGGGTTGGGGTTGGTGCTCACCCAGCGGTTGGCCCGACTCCACGGCGGCGACGTCAGCTTCATCTCCAAACACGGGGAAGGCTCCCAATTCACGCTGCTACTGCCCCCGGCTCCCCCCCAAAAGCGCTGGAAATCGGACGCCTTGGATTGGGAGCACAGCCCGTCCCCGACACCCGATTCCCGACGCCCGCCCCCCGCTTCGACCCGGCCGACCCCCCAGGTGCAATCCCGCCTGATCCTGATCGTGGAGGCCGTCCCCCGGTTCATCCACGACCTGAGCGATCGCGTGGCGAGTTTGGGCTACCGGGCGATCGTGGCCCGCACCGGCACGGAGGCGGTGGAAAAGGCGCGGCGGCTGCAACCCCGGGTGATTTTCCTCAACCCCCTGCTGCCCCTGCTCTCCGGTTGGGACGTGCTGACGCTGCTGAAGACGGACGCGGAAACCCGCCAAATTCCGGTGTTCATCACCGCCACCCTCGGGGACAAAAAGCGGGCGGTCCAGGGTTGCTGCGACGGCTTTCTCAGCCTGCCGGTGCACAAGTCGGACCTACAGTCGGCCCTGGCCCAACTCGAACAACGTCCCGAGCCCGAACCCGCCAAGCGGCTGACGGTGCTGTGGTTGAGCCCCGTCGGGGACAGCTACCGCCCCCCGGGGGACAGGCCGGAATCGACGTTTCCCAGACCCTCCCGCGTCCGCGGCAACTTGCAGTTGCCCGGCGGCGGACTCCCCCACCGCCACCGCCACCCCCAGATTTCCCACTGCCGGATTTTGGAGGCCGACGACCTCAACCAGGCGGAACTGCTGGCGCGAATTTGGCATCCGGATGCGATCGTGCTTGACAATACCGACGGCGTGGACGACCGGGTGGCGTTCCTGCAACAGTTCGGCGAACAGGAACATTTGGCGAACATCCCCTTGGTGACGCTGGATTCGGCGACGACGGCCGCGGCGAATCAGGTCGAAACCCTGTCGGTGTTCCCCTGCTTGGCCTCCCAAACTGACCGGAACCGCCCCTCCGACACCGCGACTTCGGCGCTCTTGCAGGTGATTCAGGTCGCCGCCGGGATGAGTTGGAAGCCGAATATTTTGGTGGTCGATCTCTCCACCCTCCCGGATTTTGCCGAGTCGGAGGGGACTCCGATGCCGCGGGAACGGGGCGATGACTCCCCCGCCACATCCTCGAATGACCCCACCGGAAAAATTGAGCGGGCGTTGATTCAATACCTGCAGACGGCGGGGTTCCGGGGGTCCTTGGGGCGGTCGTGGGAGGAAATTCTCCAGCAGTTGCAATTTCTGAGCGTCGATCTGCTGCTGATTTGCGTGCGAGATCCGGCCTCGCCCCTGCTGATGCGGGCTCTGTCCACCCTGCTGCGGGTCGCCTCCCCCCGGGAACATCCCCGGGTCACGCTGCCGCCGATCCTGATTTTGGACCACTCCAGTTTGAAAATTGGCGGGGGTCAAAAATCGCTCCCCGTCTGTCCGGCCCCGGATCTTCCCGCCGACCTGCGGGGACTGATGGAGCGGATGGCGATCGAGTTTTTGTCGGGTCAAATTTCGATCGCGGAGTTGTTGGACCGGATTCGCGATCGCATCTGAGGGGAAAAATGCGGCGACGAATCAACCGGAACAGGTTTTGACCCAAACCGACCGAATCGGGTGGACTCGGCATCGCCCCGGGAATCCGATTCGGTTCGGTTTAGGAAAAGAAGCCAGCCAGAATCAGGGGAATAAATAATAGCGCCACCACGATCGCGGTCAGGGTGATCGGGTCGATTTCGCGATCGTCGGGGGGAGGAGGGTTGTTCATGACAGAAACTCACGTCGCACGTTTGTGCCCACTATAGCAGGGGTCGAGGGTGCCGCAACTTTCAAACGGAATACCGACCGGAACTCGGCCTGCCCCGACGAACTGAAAAACTGCGATCGATTGAATTTCAATTTTGTGGTATAAGCCTTAATAAATTTATCTTTAATGTGAGGAGAAGCACGATTGAACGGTTTGAAATCTATCAAATTGATGGCAATTTCGACGCTGGCGGGAATCGGCGTTTTGGGAATTTTCGTCCCCGCAGCCCGGGCATTTGACCTGATCTGTATGGGTGTCATCCCCGCCGCGCGCCTGTCTTTTACCGTCCCCCACAGTCCGGAGTCCGGCTTCATGCAGCAGGTGGAATTTCGCAACGTGATGACAGGTGCGGGGGTCGCAACATCCGATCATTTGACATTCGATCGCAACAACGAACAGGGTCAGGGAATCTTTCGGGGTAGTGTGCGGGGAATGGCCGATGTGGTTTTAATCGATATGGCGGATTTCCAACCCGAACCGGGAAGCGAAATTTCCGTCGGCTATGACGGCCAGTGGGGTCGCGGAACCTGTGCGCCCTACGACCGCTAATCTTTGGTGTGGGGAATTTTAGATTTTAGATTCCCCGAGTGGGGAGGAGTCAGGAGTGAGAAGTGAGGATTGAGGCGTTTTTCCCTCTTCCCTACTCCCTACGACCGACTCCCCACTCCCCACTTTACCGGTGAATCCAGCCGTTGATCGTAAATCGACTGTCTTCAAACTGTCGGGAAGGACAATAAACCGGAAGCACTTCGTGTTTGAAGCGACTGTCAAAAAAGACGATGCTGTTGTGGCGGGGTTCGACGGTTTTCAATCGATCGCCAATTCCGGCTTTTTCACCGTCGATGTGGGTTTCGTAAAGCCTCAGCTCGCCCCCGTAAAATGCCTTGGGTTCCCGATAAAAATAGTAGACGTAGGACAAAACCCGATTCGCCATTTTGTCGCCGTCCACATCTTGATGGATGCGATAATATTCCCCGTCATTGTGGGCGGTCATCTGCATTTCCAGCCCGGACACCAAAAAAGGGGGGAGGTCGAGTTTTTCGAGGATATCCGGTCTAAATTTAAGAATTTTAAATCTAAATTTTTGATAAAATTTTTCAAAATTTTTCATCAACAAAACGGAAGATTTACGAACTCCTTTTTCTTGTTTTACGACCCCTGACGGCAAAAATTGGTCGCGATTTGCAAAGGCAATTTCGAGGGTTTCTTCCTGCTCTTCGGGGGATAAAAAGTTGTCAATTTGGACGACATTCGGATATAAAATTTCTGAGGTTCCCGAACTTCTGAGAGAACTCGGGTGCCCAGCCAGTTCCAACACTTTCAACGCCATCTCTGCGCGATCGCGCGGCGGGAGTTCCGGGTCGTTCAACGCCGCTTCGATCACATCCAAGGACTGTCCCACCAAACCCGTCAGGCGATGGTCGGGTGCGATCGCGTTTCCGTCATTCCTCCGGCAATCTTGAGCCACAATTTCCCTATCCTAAGCCAAAGCATCTCGATTATTTTATCGCATCTGACCCAATTTTCGATCCGATTCCGAGAATCTAACGGTCAAAGTCGAGACCTATTCAGTCCCCGCGAATGGTTGGCGACCCAAAGGATTCCTTCGTGTAAGGGAAATCGATGTTTTCGATTTTTCCATTTGGTATTTCGATCGCGCCATTTATCAAATTCATAATCTGCAAAACCGGCGGCGATCGCCAATTCTCCCAACCAGCGATCAACGGGAACGTGAATCCCATAGGGTGCGGAATCGCCAATCGCGAAACAGATTTTTGAATCGTCATGACAGACTCTTTTCAGTTCGGACCAGACTTTTGCCATCCCGACAAAATAGGCGGCTATCATCGTATGATAGTGCTTTTTTCCGCCGTGCAATAATCGCTCCGATGACAGGCGATCGCAAACCCCCGCAATTTCTTCTCGGATCGGTCGGAGTTCGGGGGAATTTAAGAGAGTTTCGAGGGACAATCGCGATCGCGATGCGTGTTGGGATGAGGAAACGATCAGATATTGTCTGACTGCCACGTGCAAATCTCCCCAACCGTCAATTTCTCCCCAAAATGACAGTTCAAATCGGGTCGCATCGGCATAATCGTAATTGTTGGCGTAGGGAGGAGAAGTGATGACTAAATCGATGGAGCGATCGGGTATTTCTGGACAATTTCTGGCATCAGATTTGATAATTTTAGCGGCGGGTTGACGGCCGATTTCTTGTAACTCCCTCATGTCGGCTTTCATCATTTCAACCTGTGCCACAAATGCTTCCAAAGGGGGAATGACTTTCTTTTTTGTTTTGTTGGGTAAGATATACTGCCATTGTGCGGTTCCCACGCCGGAACACACTCGGAGAATGGCGGTAATTGCCAGCCAATTCAACTCCGAAGCCGGAGAGCGATCGCTGTAAGATTCCCAAGCCAACTTCAGCTTATTTAACTCCGTAAGTACGTCGGGTGAAAAGCTGCGGATAATTAATGAGGGGTAGTTTTGCGGTATTGCAGAACAGTTTTTTGCAAATTTCAGGATATCAAACGCCCGATTTTCAAATTCTGTAATTGACGATGACCAGAACGTTTTGGCTTTGGCGATTCGACGGACGAATGGATGCGCTTCGATGCCGATGCCGTTGACTCCCAAGCGATCGGCCGCGATCGCAACCGTTCCCGACCCGACAAATGGATCGAGAATTTGAGGGGAATCAAAACCGCAGTTTTCGATGATTTCCTCGACCCATTCCGCCGAAAAACCCGCCGAATACCGAAACCAGCGATGAACGGGCAATTTCATATTATCAGAAAATGTACCCGATCGCCCTTTCTTTTTGGAAACAGTTTCCAACGGAAATAATTCGAGTTGAATCGCCATAAAAATCCTCAAATAATCGATCATAGCCCTCCCCTTGCGAAGGGGAGGGTTGGGTGGGATCAAACTACTTCCCCGCCGCCGCCGGTTGCCGGTTTCGCACTTCCAAATAAATCAACAAGGCGTTGATGTCCGCCGGATTCACCCCGCCAATTCGGGATGCCTGACCGATGGTCAGTGGCTTGACTCGGTTCAACTTTTCCCGAGACTCCATCGACAGGGTTTCGATTTTCATGTAGTCCAAATTTTCGGGAAGTTTGCGGTTGGCGTGGCGGCTGATTTGGTCGATCTGGTTTTTCTGGCGTTCCATGTAGCCGGAATATTTGATCTCGATTTCCGCCCCTTCTTTTTCGGCTAATTCCAACTCCGGACGGCCGAGGCCGTATTGTTCCAATTGGGGATAGTGGAATCCCGGACGCCGCAACAATTCCGCCAGGGTGATCGATCCTTTAATTCGCTGTTGGGTATCGGATGCGATCGCCACCCCCACTTCCTCCCGTTCCTTGACTCGGGTGGTTTCCAACCGTTTTTTTTCGGCGAGAATATTCGCCTGTTTGCGTTGGAACAATTCCCAGCGGCGATCGTCGATCAAACCGATTTCCCGGCCCAACGGCGTCAGCCGCCGGTCGGCATTGTCCGATCGCAGCAACAGCCGATACTCGGAACGACTCGTCAGCATTCGGTAGGGTTCCCGCAGATCTTTCGTACACAAATCGTCAATCAACGTGCCGATATAACTCTGTTCCCGAGGAAAGATTATCGCCTCCTCGCCCCGCACTAATTTAACCGCATTAATTCCGGCGACGATGCCTTGGGCCGCCGCCTCTTCATAGCCGGTGGTTCCGTTGATCTGACCCGCACAAAATAGCCCCTCTATTTTCTTGGTCATCATCGTCGGATAACATTGCGTCGCGGGCAAATAGTCGTATTCCACCGCGTAGGCCGGACGCAGCATCACGCAGTTTTCCAAACCGGGGAGGGTTCGCAACATTTCCAACTGCAATTTCTCCGGCAATCCGGTGGAAAATCCCTGGATGTAAAGTTCGGGAATATTGCGCCCTTCCGGTTCGATAAAAATCTGGTGACTTTCCTTGTCCGCAAACCGGACAATTTTATCTTCGATACTCGGACAGTAGCGGGGTCCTTTCGCGTCCACCCAGCCGCCGTAAACGGGAGATAAATGCAAATTTTCCTGAATTAAACGGTGGGTTTCTGGGGTCGTCCGGGTCAAATAACAGTTCATTTGTTCCCGTTCCACCCACGCTTGGGGGTCGAAACTGAACCACCGCACGCGATCGTCTCCCGGCTGGGGTTCCAAGTGGGTATAATCGACGGAGCGCTTGTCCACCCGCGCCGGAGTTCCGGTTTTCAGGCGCCCGGTTTCAAACCCCAAACGGTTGAGGGTTTCCGTCAATCCCACGGCGGCGAATTCTCCGGCTCGTCCGGCTGGCATGGATTTATTTCCCACCCAAATTACGCCGCCCAAAAAGGTGCCGGTGGTGAGGATGACGGCTCGGCAGCGAAAGGCGACGCCGAAATAGGTTTCGACGCCGATAATTTCGTCGTTATTTCCTAATACTAAATCCGTCACCATCCCTTCGCGGACGGAGAGATTTTCTTGATTTTCGACGATGCCGCGCATCACTGCCGCATATTCCCGCTTGTCGGTTTGTGCCCGCAGCGCCCAGACTGCGGGGCCGCGAGAACTGTTGAGGAGGCGCTTTTGCAGGTAGGTGCGATCGGCCATTTTGCCGATTTCTCCCCCCAACGCATCGACTTCGTGGGTGAGTTGGGATTTAGCCGGCGCCCCGACGGCGGGGTTACAGGGTTGCCACGCGATTTTATCCAGGTTGAGGGTGAGCAGCAAGGTGCGACACCCCAAACGCGCCGAAGCCAATGCCGCTTCACAGCCAGAGTGTCCCGCACCCACCACGATGATGTCAAATTCGTCTTGAAAGTCTACGGGGGAAGTTACTGTCATGGTCGGGATTCGTGCGATGTTCGATTGATTTTTATTTTAGCGATATCGTCTATATTTTACAGGTTTGAATGGGGATCGTGCGATCGCGCCCCTTTAGAATTCCGGATTTCCGAAACTCTCGATCGCTATTGTATCTCAACTCGGGGGCGATCGCCTCAATTTCCCGGCCGTTCTGTTTCGGAAATGGGGGCGAAAGGTGGCGGAGTGCGATCGGGTGGTATAAGACAAAAATTTTCGCCCTGATTGTCGTCGTTATTTTCATCCATATCGAAGAGAAAATAGGTGTTCATTTGACCTTTTCCTTTGACGTAGATCGGCTCTCGCTTCTCGAATAAATACCGGTCTTTTAACAGTTGATATGTCACCTCTGAGACGTGAATTTTTCCGGGTATGCCGTGAGACTCCATCCGAGATGCGGTGTTGACCGTATCCCCCCACAAATCGTAGATAAACTTTTTCAGGCCGATCACCCCTGCCACGACGGGTCCGCTGTGAATGCCGATGCGGATGCTCAATTTTTTGTCCCGTGTACGATTGAACTCGCCCAAAACTTTTTGCATTTTCAGGGCCATTTCGGCGATGGCGATCGCGTGATCGTCCCGCCGGGTGGGCAGGCCACCGACCACCATGTAAGCATCTCCGATCGTTTTTATTTTCTCCAATTCGTAGGCTTCGGTGAGGAGGTCGAAAGCGGAAAAAATTTGATTAAGGAGGTTAACCAAATCCACCGGAGAAAGCTGGGATGCCAACTCCGTAAAACCGACGATATCGGCGAACAAAACTGTCACCTCGGAAAAACTTTCGGCCATGATGCTGGGTTGGCGTTTGAGCTTGTCGGCAATTTTTTTGGGCAATATGTTCAGCAACAGCCGTTCCGTTTGTTCTCGTTCCCGCTGCAAGGCTGCTTCCGACAGCAACCGTGCGGTGATGTCTCTCAAAATCGCCCGGGTGGCGATCGCTTTGCCATCTTTCAATTTGCAATTGATACTGCCTTCGACCGCGATCGTCCGGCGATCTTTTGTGATAAATTCTGACCTCAAAGAATCGATCGCTTCCCCCGATATCAAACGGGAAAAAATTTGCAAAAATTGAAATTTGCTGTCGGGATGAATGATATCAAAAATCGTCAGATCTTTGATTTCCGAGTCCGCATATCCGAGGGTTTCTTTCCAGGCTCTGTTGACGTACATGAAATGACCGTCGGGGCCGAAAGACTGGATCAAATCGCTGGCATTTTCAAACAGATCGCGATATCGTTCTTCGCTTTCCGCCAGAGCATTTAACAAAAGGCTGGTTTCGTTGGTCGCTTGGACTAACTTTTGTTCCAGAACCATCCGTTCTGTCACGTTTGCCAAGAAAATAATGAGCTGCTCTTCCTGGGTTTCTGGATGGCGATGGGGGTTGACAAATAAATCGAAATAAACGGGGGGAGATGCTTCGGAGAAACGACCGATCCCCTTCAATTCAAAGCTGGGCAGTTCTCCCCGCAAAACTTCCGCCAAAATTTCTTCGGTTCCGAACAGTTCCGGGAACCCGTTGCGGACATCCTCGCCGGGAATTAACTGTTCGGGTGGGTCGGCAAAATCCCCCGCCGTCGCCGAAATTTCACGGACGATGAAATTGCCATCCAAAATCAGATATTCTAAGTGATGGGGAACTACAATTTTGGGCCGAACCTGTTTCATGTCGTCCTCGATTTGATTTTCGACACATCTTGACACTCATTAATTATACTGGTTCGAGCTGTCCTTCTCCGGCTCAAATTGCGATCGCGGGTCAAGCGGGTTCCACCATCTTCTCGGCCAATTTTTGAAAAATTTCATCGACATAATCGCCCGTTTTCGCTGAAGTCTGATAAATTCCCACGGCTTTTTCGCAGATTTCGGGCGGGACGCACCGGGTCAGCTTTTGCAGTTGGGACTCGCCCACCAAATCGGATTTGTTCAAAGCGACGATTATTTCTCCCTTGGGATTCACGGATAAAAACAAATTAAAATGTTCGATCAGGCGCTCGATCGTTTCTGGGCGGGTCAGATCCGCGACCAACATCACCCCGGCGGCCCCCCGCAGGTAAGAGGGCGCGATCGCCTTGAATTTCGTGTGTCCTTCGATATCCCAAATTAACAACTGCAAATTCAGCGTTTCTTGCCCTTTTACATCCCGCAATTCGACATTTTTCCGGGAAATTTTGACTCCCACGGTTGATAAATATTGGTCGCTGAATTGGCGATCGACGAATTGCCGGATCAGGCTGGTTTTGCCGACGCTGAAATCGCCGACCATGCACATTTTTTTGGAGATTGTAGACATTTTATTGAGGTTATTCTGCCGATTTTTCTATGATTTCAAATACCACAGTTCTGCCCAACAGGAAAGGTTGATGAGATGCGACATCGGTCGGTGGCTCCGGGTTCCCCACCACTTCCAGGCGGTTCGGGTCGATACCCTGTTGAGTGAGAGCGTCCCGCACGGCTTCGGCTCGCTTGAGGGCCAATTGCTGGTTTTTGGCGGCATTGCCCCTGACATCGGTGTGGCCGATTATTTTGAGGGAGAGTCGGGGATAGCGATGGAGAACGTCTTTGATGCGGGCGATGATGGCGATATCTTTGGGGTTCAATTGGGCCGACCCCCCGTCGAAGTAAATGCGGTTTTCGATGTGTACCGGATCGACTTTTAAGGTGCTGAAAACCGACCGGACTCCGGGAATTTTTTCAAAGGCTTCGGAAATTTTATGGGCATCTTTCATTTGCCTGACTTGACCATCGATCGCGACTTGGCGATCGCGATAATTGGTTTGAATTGAAATGCCGGGAAGTTCGTTAAAGAGGGCGGTCAATCGCTCCACTTCCCCGGCGGTGGCGACGGGATCGGGGGGGACATCGACGGCGATGGTTTGATTGTCCAATTCCAACTCTGGGGCGGTGGATAACGCCAGACTTCCCGCCAAGTTTCGCAGTCTTTCATTGGGAACTTTTCCGGTTAATTTTAAGCGATCGCCGTCCACATCCACGCCGATTTTATAAATCGCTAATTCGGGGGTCGAGTCCAACAATTCGGCGGTTTGGGTTTCGATGCGCCGTTCCCGGGCATTTTGAGCAGAAAAATATCCCCAAGGCACGAGGACGGCTAACCCCAAAAACACCCCCACACCGAGCAGCGCGATCGGGAGCCGATTGGATTTATTTTCGACCGGAAATTGTATCAATTTCTCCAACAGTTGATTGACGGCCGCTGGAATGCTTTCGCGATCGCCGTCAAAGTTTTCGATCGCGTCGCCGTAATCCAAAACGATTGTCCCCATCGTTTTCCGCATTTTGGCAACAAATTTTTGGGTCGGTTCCCCTTTGATGACGACGGCTAAATAGCAGTAACCCGCCACTTCCAGAATAATTTTGGAAGCACCATATTCAATTTCGTTGAGTTCCGAATAATCGTCCGGTTGAACGATGCAGTCGCTGACGAAACTCCGGATCGCCGTCAACATCCCCCCGATCATTTCCGATTCGAGGCTATGGCTGCCGGAGGTTTGCACGTCGGACATAATTAATCCCGAACTTTTATGAATTAAAAATATAGCTTGGATGCTGAACGGCATCGATTCCTGCAGGATCAGTTCAGCTTCCGAAACCCCTTGAAATTTGGCTCGAACTTTTCGGGTGACTCCCTCCACGCTCAAGGCGTTGGCAACTTTTTGGTTGATATTTTGAATGGCTTCGGTCAGGTATTTGCTGATGGTATTGCCGATCACCGGATACAACGCATCCACCATCGCATCCCGTTCCAGGCGAACTTGTTCTTTGATCGCCCTCCCCATTTCCGGCGCCAAGGCGTTGGCGATCGCATCCCGATCCAGTTTTCTTTGCTCCCGAATCGCGATCGCGACTTCGGGCGCCAGGGCTTGGGCCACTTCTTCGGGAGAGTTTTTAATATGCTGAGAAATCGCCCCGGGTAGCAGGTCGGCGATCGCATCGATCATTCCCGATTTATTTTGTCGCTTTTTACTGGTAATGATTTCATCGATGATCGGCACGATTGAAGAAATGACATCTTCTTTAGATGCGGTAATTTCGCGGCTTATAATTTCTTGTATCGCCGGAACCAAGAGCTGAAAAATTTTGTCCGGATCGTCAAAGTTCTCCTGAACCGTTTGGAGTTTCTGATCGGTAGAAGCGATTTTTTCGTGCAGCTTCGGTAACTCAGTTTCAAGACAAGCTTTCGTGATTTCTTCAAATTCTGATAACTTTGAACCGAGCAGTAAATCCTGCAAGGCGTCGAACGGATCGGAAACATCTTCTGCCGGTTTGATTTCTGTATCGGTTTCGTCGCCCCCGGCAGACTCCGAGGCGGTCTGTTTTTGATGCCAACGATCGGAGGAAACATCACCCCCCGAATGGGAGTCCCCATTTCCATCCTCCGTCCATTTCTCCTCCGACTGGCCGCACTCGTCGGGGTCGATTTCAATTAACCGCAGCCTCTCGGTTCGCAATTCCTCACCTTCGGGCACCAATTCCGAGGAGGTGACGGGTGGGTTCGGCAAATGGTCGCGATCGCCGGAAAACCGCTCTTCGAGTCGGACCGCCCGATTTTCCTCGGGCTGATGGGAAAAAGCCTCTACCCTGTTTTCCGGCTCGCTCTTTTCATTCTCAACCCTTGAATTGTCTGCGTCTGGGAATGGCGGCAAATTTTCGGGGATGCGATCGGCGTCGGACTTTCCGATCAAAACATCCACCAACAGATTGACCAATCCTTCCAGTTGTTCTTCCGGCTGGTGGGATTTTAAATCGACATCTTTCTGCCCGTTCATGGTGGCCGTTTTTTTGTTGGATCTGCCCATCGGATGCTACCCCCAATTTTTGAATTGAATTGTCGCGGCCAAAGCATCCCGAATTGACCTCGCCCAATTGATGCCATTTCAAACCGCCCCTTTCCCACGGTCAAAACGGTTTATTTATTCTCGGTCCCTTCCAGCAGTTGAATGTCGGTGTACATATTCGTATCGGCGGCTTCTTGGAGCTGCGGCACGAATTCGGTTCCCTTCAGCTTCATCCCCATTTCAAATAGGATTTCCGCCATGTCATGTTTGGAAACCTTCGTATCTCTGATCATCGACAACCGCTGATCGAGCTGCTCGAACACCTGTTTTTTCAAGTCCCTAAAGTCCTCTTGCAAGCGATCGCGGGTTTCGGTAAATTCTTCCCGGAGCAAGGTGGTCTGACTGTCGAGAGATTCGTCGAGGGCTTCGATGCCGTTGGAAAACTTGCGGTTGAGCCGTTCGAGCTGCTGTCGCAGTTCCGCCGCCTCTTCTTTGCTTTCGCTGCCGAGAGTCTTGATCTTTTTTTCCAAGGATTCGTTGGTCGCCCGGATTTCGGTCGATAAAATACTCTTCACCTGTTGGGCATAATCGTACAGTTCCTGCTGGAGTCGGGACAGGTCGGACTCCATTTTCTCGAAGCGATTATTAAATTCCCGAATATTTGAACCAAAAATTATATCGCGAATTTGCTCGATGTTCGCCAGCCTTTCGCGCATTTCTTCTTTGGTTATATCTGACATAACTTCTCCTTTGACGATCGCCAGTATTCTGGTGACTTTTGGGGTTATTTGGGGGCGACTGTAATTGTCGGTATGACAATCGCCTTTACCATTGCATAGATGCCCGAATAATTTCTTTGATTTTTGTCTGGATAGACCCTCCAATCCTGACACCGAGCTGTCAACTTGTCAAGATCGTTCGCTCCGCGCAATGACCCTTTTTTTACATTTAGCCTTCTTAATATTATATCAGATATATAGTTCCATGTCAATGTTTTGCAATAATTATTTATATTAAACGAGTCAGCCGCCCATCCCGCGTATAATTAATTTCGGAAACCCTTCTCCGACTGTTGATCGCCCCCCGGCATCGGGGTAAGGAAGCGAGGATGAAAAGGGAGATTTTCGCCAGGGAGCCGGTTTTTCAGTTTCGCCGGGGCACAGTCCGGCGAGATCGGCGCGAGGGACGCGGTTGATCGGCTCCCCCGAGCCCCGGAAACCGGGTGTCAATCTTTCGGTAGAATTGTACGGCATCAATTGACGAGATGAATATTCCTTCTCTGCTCAACGTCGCGATCGGTTTGTTTTTAGTTTACCTCATTTTGAGCCTGCTGGTTTCCGACCTGCAAGAACTGATTTCGGCGTACTTATTTGATTGGCGGGCCAAAAACCTGAAATCGTCCATCGAGAGTATTTTGGGAGCGGAAATCGCCCGGAAGTTGTACGAACATCCGTTAATTCGATCGCTGAAAAATTACAAAATGGATCGCGACAAGGGGGCGGCGGGTCCGTCTTACATCCCCGACGAAATCTTCGCCCTGGCGCTGATCGACCTGTTGATGGAAGCGGCGGGGATCGAAGAAAGAATCGTGTCGCTTTCCGTGGAAGACTTCCGGGAAGCGATCGCCTCCGATGAAGTCCAAAAGCTCCTCGACAAAGAGCGGATCGAACTGATGCGATCGCTGGCCAACAAAGCCCAGATCGACGGCGACAAGAAACCCTTTATCAAATCCTTGGAATCCGAGTTGATCGGGTGGTTTAAACAGTCGATGGATCGCGCCTCCGGAGTCTTCAAGCGTCGCGTAAAAGGGATGATTTTGGTGCTCGGTTTCGCCGTCGCCGTCCTGCTGAATGTCGATACTTTAAATCTCGCCACCCGCCTGTCTTTGGAACCCGTCCTCCGCGAACAGGTGAGCCAAAATGTTGACTTCGTTTTGAGCGAAAATGCCCTGTCGAAATATCTCGACTGTTTGGAACGCGCATCTTTAGAACCCAAAGATTGCCAAAGCCTCGTCAGCCCGAATTTTTTAAACGGGGTGGAACGGGAGTTTTTCTCTCTCCCCGTGGGTTGGAACGCCGCCAATTTAAGTTATCAATTCGGGGCCGACTTTTCCAGCTTCAAACTGCTGCGGGCGATTTTAGGTTGGACCCTGACCGCGATCGCGATCTCGATGGGATCATCGTTTTGGTTCGACCTCCTCAACCGGCTGATCGACGTCCGCAACACCGGCAACAAACCCCCCGCCGCGATCGACTTCCAAAGCTCAAAATCCTCGGATTCTTCTCACTCCTAATTAAATCATTTTGAGTTCTTCCGAAATCAACTTCAACGCCGCCGACGGGTTATTCGCCTGGGTGATGGGGCGCCCGATCACCAAATAATTCGCCCCCGCCTTCACCGCTTCCGAAGGGGTGCGCGATCGCCGCTGATCGCCCTTTTCCGCCCAACTCGGACGGACACCGGGACACACCAGCAAAAAATCATCCCCGCAGGTCCGCCGCAACTGTTCCACCTCCTGGGGAGAACAAACCGCCCCCGCCAAACCGCAGTCCTTCGCCAACAATGCCATGTGTAAGGCGTACTCCGGCAGTTCCAGGGGAATTTTGAGGTCGAAAGCCAATTCCCGGGCGTTGAGGCTCGTCAGGAGGGTGATGGCGATCAATTGGGGGGCGGGTACGCCCGCCTCTTTCGCGCCGATCTCCGACGCTTCCTGAGCCGCTCTCAGGGCGACTTTTCCGGCGGTGGCGTGAATGGTAATCAAATCCACCCCGTAACTGGCGGCGGCGCGGCAAGCCCCCGCCACAGTGTTGGGAATGTCGTGAATTTTCAGATCCAAAAAAATGCGTTTGTTGCGCTGTTTGAGCTGCTTTAAAATTTGCGGCCCGCAACTGACGAACAGCTCCAATCCCACCTTCCAAAACGAAACTTGGGGCAGGGTTTCGATCAGGGCGATCGCATCCGCCTGGGTGGGGACATCTAAGGGGACAATAACATTATCGATCGTCATGGTTGTCGAATTGGGGTGTGGGGGGTGGGGTGTGGGGTGTGGGGAAAGTGAAAAATGAAATATGACCGATTCTCTTTCCCTTCTGGGTGGGGGCAACCTTATAGGGTTGCCCAATTCTGGAGAACGTCGGGGATTGGGGGTTTAAACCAACCGGACAAATTTCTTTTTTCCAACTTGCAGGACCCGGCCTTTGAGTTCGTCGGGGGAGTCGAAAGTGAGGTTGGGGTCGGAGACGCGATCGCCGTCGATCCGCACCGCACCGTTCTGAATTTGTCGCCTCGCATCGCTGCCGCTCTTGCACAGGTCGCTGGCACCCAAAATATAGAATAACTTGGCGGGGAACTCCACGGTTTCCAGGGAAAATTCCGGGACGGCTTCGGCCCGTTTCGCATCTCCCTGCACCAAAGTTAAAGCCGCCTTTTGGGCTTCCGAAGCCGCCGCTTCACCGTGGTATTGGGTGACGACATCGAGGGCTAATAATTTTTGGCGATCGCGGGGATTTTCGGGGAGTTTATCCAGGGGGCGATCGGTGAGCAACTCGAAATATTCGGCGATCAAACTGTCGGGGACTTTCTCCAATTTCGAGTACATGGTCAGGGGATCTTCCGAAAGCCCGACGTAATTTCCCAGGGACTTGGACATTTTTTGCACCCCGTCCGTCCCGATCAAAATCGGCATCAATAAACCGAACTGGGGGCGCTGTCCGAAATAGCGCTGCAAATCCCGCCCCACGGCGAGGTTGAATTTCTGATCGGTTCCTCCCAATTCCACGTCCGCTGCCACGGCCACCGAATCGTATCCCTGCATGAGGGGGTAGAGAAATTCGTGCAAATAGATGGGATTTTCCTTTTCAAACCGGAGAGAAAATCCCTCCTTCGCCAACATCTGGCCTACGGTCATCCGGGAGAGCAGGTCCAAGATTTTCGCCAGGTCGAGTTTGGACAGCCATTCCGAATTGCGGCGAATTTCCAGGCGTCCGGGGGTGTCGAAATCCAAAATCGGGCGCAGTTGGTCCAGGTAAGTTTGGGCGTTGCGTTCGACGTCCTCGGCGGTGAGTTGCTTGCGGACCTCGGATTTGCCGGTGGGGTCGCCGATGCGGGCGGTCAAATCGCCGATGATCAGGACCGCCGTGTGTCCCTCGTCCTGGAACGCCCGCAGCTTGCGAAAAATGATGCTGTGTCCGAGGTGGATATCGGAACCCGTGGGGTCGATCCCCAACTTGATCCGCAGGGGGCGATCGCTCTGAGCCAACCGCCGGCCCAAATTCTCCTCGGGGTTGGGAGAATCCGGCAGTTCCGGGAAAACTTCGTTGATGCCCCGGCGCAGTCGGGGAAAATTTTGCAGAGAGGCTCCGGGCGAGCTCTCCGCGACAGGTTGACTCACAATCATGGCAGGATAGAAACTTTTGCGAATGCAGGGCGAGATGCGTTAATCTTGATTCCTGATCAACGAGTGTGGGCATCGTGACCCAACTCACACAGAATCCTATCATTTTCCGATCGTTTTCTGTCGGGATTGGGATGTCGGGTTCCCCCGCCCGTCCGGATCGATCCGAGATGTTGCGGAGGTTCCCACTCACCCGATCGGCAAACGGAAGAAAAAGATTTGAGTCCGGGGATTGTCGCCGATGCGATCGCACAGAAGCAGATGCTATATCCTTGGATTCAGTGGGGTGAGGGCTGACCCGGACCGAACCCCGAAGTCAGATCCCCTGTTACCCTGTTTTCCTGGAGCGGAGTGAAATTAACGTGTCATCAACAAACGCAATCCGACGCCAACGACGGCTCGAATCATCGTCGGGCCTATTTGACTTCATTCAGTCAGTCAGCAAGGTCACGGCCGGAACGCTGCTGGGTACGACCATGTTAGCCAGTTCTGTGGTGGCCGGAGGTTTGGTTGGTCTGGCCGTGAGTTTCCGCAACCTTCCGGACGTGCGGGTGTTGCAGAACTACGTTCCCACCGAAACGACCCACATCTACGACATCAACGGCAAACCCCTGGCCAGCCTCCACGACGAGGCGAACCGGGAGGTGGTTTCCCTCGACGAAATTTCCCCGGACCTGAAGCGGGCGGTGCTGGCGATTGAAGACAGCAATTTTTACTACCACAAGGGGATCTATCCCACGGGGATCGTGCGGGCCTTCGTCGCCAACCTGGAGAGCGGGGAAACGGTGGAGGGGGGTTCGACCCTGACGATGCAGTTGGTCAAGAACCTGTTCCTGTCCCCCAACCGGACGATCAGCCGGAAAGCGGCTGAGGCGGTGATGGCGATTCGCCTGGAACAGATTTTAGAAAAAGATGAGATTTTGGAGCTCTACCTCAACCAGGTGTATTGGGGCCACAACTTGTACGGGGTGGAGACGGCCTCCCAGAGTTATTTCAACAAGCCGGCGTCGGAGCTGAACCTGGCCGAGGCGGCGCTGATGGCGGGATTGATCCCGGCGCCCGAGGATTACAGCCCCTTCGCGAACTACCAGCTCGCCAAACGACGGCAGGCGATCGTTTTGGACCGGATGGCCGAACTGAAGTGGATCACCCCCCAAGAGGCGGCCGAGGCCAAGAAACAGCCACTTTTGGTGGGCACGATCACCTCCTTCCGCACCAGCCAGTTGCCCTACGTCACCGAGGCCGTGGTGCAGGAGTTGACGAAGCAGTTCGGCCGGGACGCGGTGTTGAAAGGGGGGATGCGGGTGCAGACCAGCATCGACCTGAACTTCCAGCGCATGGCCGAGCGGACGGTGAGCGAGTGGCATGACCGCCTCTACTACCGGGGCATCTACCGCGATCGCACCAACGGTCAGATCGCCCTGGCCGCCGTCGATCCGACCACCCACTTCATCAAGGCGATGGTGGGGGGGTCTGACTACAAGACCAGCCAGTACAACCGCGCCATCCAGGCCCGCCGCCAGCCCGGGTCCTCCTTCAAGCCCTTCGTCTACTACACGGCCTTCGCCTCGGGCAAATACGGACCCGATTCCGTCGTCAACGATACCCCCGTCAGCTACCCGGACGGCTACGGCTACTACTCCCCCCGCAACTACGGCGGCGGCTTCTCCGGGGCCGTCTCCATCCGCTCCGCCCTGCAATCCTCCCTCAACATCCCGGCGGTGAAAATCGGTCAGGCCGTGGGACTCAACCAGGTGATCGAAGTCTGCCGCATCCTCGGCTTCACCAGCCCCATCGAGCCGGTGATTTCCCTGCCCTTGGGATCGGTGGACGTCACCCCGATGGAAATGGCCGGGGCCTTCGCCACCTTCGCCAACGACGGCTGGCATTCCGACCCCACCGTTATCGTGCAAGTCACCGACAGCCAGGGTAACGTCCTGCTCGATAACCGGCCCAAACCCCGCCTGGTGCTGAACCAGTGGGCTGTGGCTTCCCTCAATAGCGTCCTGCAAGGGGTGATTACCAGCGGGACGGGAACCCGGGCTAGACTGGGACGGCCGGCGGCGGGCAAGACGGGAACCACCTCCTCGGAGCGGGATGTCTGGTTTGCCGGCTACACGCCACACCTGTCCACCGCCGTTTGGGTGGGCAACGATGACTACACCCCCCTGAGTGCCGGTGCGACGGGGGGAACCGTCGTGGCTCCGATCTGGCGGGACTTCATGAGCCAAGCCCTGGTTGGCAAACCCGAGACGGGCTTCACCTCCCCCTCCCAGTTTGAAGCGCCCTAGCCGGTCCGATCTCATTTCCCGGCGAAGGATGAATCGGACAGAGATCGTACAATGGAAAACAACACCGCCTTCGCCGGGATTTCCGGTCGGGACAGCCCTACGGTGTTCGCTTTCATGCATTAGGATCTTGTCGTCATGAATTTAAATACTTCTTCTTCCTCCAATGCCGCCAGCAAAGTGGAAGTGTCGATCCACATCGATTCCGAGCTGCTCGATCAAGTCAAGCACTTGACGAACGACCCGAGTAAAGTGATCGAAACCGCTCTGCGGCAGTGGCTCCGGGGAGAGCGCCCCGAAGATGATCTGGCCCTCAACCTGCAGCGCAACCCCCCCGTTCCGCCCCGAGGCGAGTGGAATGATTGAACCCCTCCTCCGGGTTCCGGGCTCGGGTGACGACTCGATCGCCCGTCCCCAAAACTTGACGCGATCGTTGCCGTCGCGGACCGCCCGGTCGGGGAAGAATTGGGGTCGCCATCCGGTCGGGTCTGCCCTGGCTGATCGCCCGCAGCTTTCCTGGTATTGGAAATTCCCGGCAATCGATCGGATTCGATTTCCGATTTCTCATTCGAGGTGGAAATAGAGTGCTGCCGAGAGTTCGCCAATGTTGCAGGAAGTAAGCGCCAAAGTCAACAAGTTCTATTGTTGGGTAACTTTGGGTCAGTCTGATTTAACGGGTAACGAAACGCTTTTGCCAATCCTCCGTCGCGAATCCTCATGAATGCTGACACGGATTCCCCGCTCCCCAATTCGGCTTCTGCCGAGCTGTTTTCGGGTTTGGAAGCCGACCTGGTTTTTGTTCAAAATCAATCGGGTCAATATCTATATTTTTCCTGGCGACGGGGCGATCGCCATCCCATTCGTGCCGATCGCATCGTGGGCACTTCCATGGAAGACTCCTTCAAACCGGTCGTCCTCCAGCCCTATCTGGAACGGGTGCGCCGAGTCCTGGAAAGTTCGATCCCGGAACGGTTCAGCTACCCGTTCGGTTACGAAGACCAATATTTCCCCGTCGAATTGATTGTCAGTCCCATCCTCAAATCCGACGGCACCGCCACCGAGATCTTGGTAATGGGACGGCTGCTGGAGAACGTGCAACTGCCCCCCAATTCGGCGGCCGACGAAGTGATCGCCTACCGTTCCCTGCCCTCCAACTTCGACATCCAGCAAAAAATGCTGGTGCAAATTGCCGGGACCCTCTGCCGCACCGTCCCCCCCAGCTCCCAGATTTACCAGACCATCCTCGGCCAAATCGCCCAAAAAATTCGCCGCACCCTCGATTTGAAGCAAATTTGGCAGCAGACCGTTGACAGCCTCGGCCAGGTGTTGGGGGTGAGCCGCTGCATCATCTGCCCCCACCGCCCCGGCCGGGATGACGGGTACAATAACTTGCAAACCCAGGTGGTCGCCGAGTACCGCCAAGAGGGCACCCGGATGATGCTGGGGTTGGACTTGTCCGTCGAGCGCGAATTGGGCTGGGCCCAAGCCGTGAAAACCCTCGAACCCGTGGTCGTCGAGCGCAGCGTCCCGGAAAACGACCCCTACCGCCGCCACTCGATCCTCGTCGTCGCCACCGCCTACCAGGACCAACCCAACGCCCTGATCGCCCTCCACCAGTGCGATCGCTTCCGCCAGTGGACCGCGGCCGAGATCGATTTCGTCCGGGAACTGGCCACCCACGTCGGCACCGCCCTCGCCCACGCCACCCTCTACCAAGAATTGGAAGAGGCCCGGGCCGAAGCCGTCGCCCTCTCCCGCCTCAAAAGCGAATTTCTCGCCAACACCTCCCACGAACTGCGGACCCCCCTTAACGGGATCATCGGCTTTCTCAAACTCGTTTTGGACTGCATGGTGGACGACCCGGAGGAAGAGCGGGAGTTCATACTCGAAGCCCACCGCGCCGCCCTCCATCTCCTCAATTTGATCAACGATGTCCTCGATATCGCCAAGATCGAAGCGGGGAAAATGGAAATCGACCTAGCCCTGGTGAAAGTCGGGGAACTGCTGCGGGAAGTCGAACAGTTCACCCGCCCCCAAGTCCAACAAAAAGGTCTGAATTTCACCATCCAACCCGCCGCTTTGAACGACGAATTGATCGTCTATGCGAACTATCAAAGATTGTTGCAAGTTATGCTAAATTTGGTGGGAAATGCGATCAAATTCACCCACGAGGGCGGCATCAACATCAGCACGGGAATGGTCAAACAAAAAGTGGTCATTCAAAATCAAGAACTGCCGGGATTCATCGAATTTCGCGTCGTCGATACCGGCATCGGCGTCCCCCTGGAAAAACAAGACCGCTTATTCAAGGCATTTTCCCAGGTGGACAGCGGATACACCCGCCAATACGGCGGCACCGGATTGGGTCTGGTCATCTCCCAAAAACTGGTGCAGGCGATGGGCGGTTCCGTCAAGTTTTACAGCTTGGGAGAAGGGCTCGGATCGACGGTGACATTTACGGTTCCCCTGTACCAAGAACCGGTCAACAATTAACAATTAACAATTAATAATTATTAATTTTATTTTTTTTGACGGCTTTCGGGGGGGTGGGGGCTGGGAACCCTTGACCTTGATTTGTTGTGCTGCGATGATTTAATCTGGAAAGATACCCGGCCTCGAACTTTCCCACCTCCGGATGGGAGGGCGGACTCTCGTCTGGGTTCCCCGGCGGAAATGGCGCCCGATTGGGTCGGTCCGTTGGGTATCCAAAAAATCGAGACTTAAATTAACACTCAACCCTAAAATTCCATGCGACCCGGTTCCGAACCCCCCGAAATTCTCCAGCAGCGTCTCTTTTACCGGGGACGCAAATTCAACTTCGACGTCAACCGCCTCCGCCTCCCCAACGGCGTCGAGGGGGACTGGGAGTGCGTCCGCCACCCCGGCGGCGCCCTGGTCATCCCCGTCACCCCGGAGGGCCAATTGGTTTTGGTCAGACAATATCGGTTTGCGGTGCAGGGGCGGACCCTGGAATTTCCGGCGGGCACCGTGGAAGCCGGCGAAGATCCCGCCGATACCGTCAAACGGGAAATTGAAGAAGAAACCGGCTACCGCGCCCGCCAGTGGCGGAAGTTGGGACAATTTATCCTCGCCCCCGGCTACTCCGACGAAATCATCTACGCCTTTTTGGCTGAACATCTGGAAAAACTCGACACCCCCCCGGCCCAAGACGACGACGAAGATATCGAAACGGTATTGATGACCCCCCAAGAGGTGGAAATGGCGATCCAAGCCGGTGAACCTTTGGACGCCAAATCCATCGCCAGTTTTATCCTGGCAAAACCGTTTTTATGACGGGAATCGGGAGACAGCTAAGAAACCGGGTTTCTATTCAGATTGTAGTGGACTGTTTCATCTTAAATGAGGCGATCCGATCTGAATCTACAGGCAAGATGCCCGATGCTCCGTTTTGAATTTTGCCTCATTTTAGCCGAAACGGTCTAGTAGGGGGGAATACGAGATCCTTTGAGAAACCCGGTTTCTGAAATCAACAATTCTCAATTCTCAATTATTTCAATGTCCGATTTAATCCTATTTTGGCACCGTCGCGACCTGCGAATTTCCGACCACCGGGGACTGGCCGAAGCCCGCCGCCGCAGTTCCCAGATCGTGGGGGTGTTTTGCCTCGACCCGAATATTTTGGAGGCGGATGATGTCGCCCCAGCCCGGGTGACTTACCTGATCGGTTGCCTGCGATCGCTGCAAGAACGCTATCGGGAAGCGGGGAGTCAACTGCTAATTCTGCACGATGAACCCGTGCGGGGATGGTGGAACTTGGCAACCGCTTTGGAGGCGAAGGCGGTGTATTGGTGTCGGGATGTGGAACCCTACGCGATCGACCGCGATCGCGCCGTTGCCGAAGCCTTGAATGACGCGGGAATTGAGGTTGAAACCTATTGGGATCAACTGCTACATTCTCCCGAAGAAATCTTCACGAGTTCTAACGAACCTTACAAGGTTTACACCCCCTATTGGCGGAAGTGGAATCAGCAGAAAAAAGATCGCCCCTTCGAGACGCTGGCGGACGTGACGGGACTGACAGACAGCCAGCAGGAGGCGGCGAAACAAGCGGGGGCGATCGCACTCCCGACGGCGAAGGATTTGGGGTTCGTGTGGGAAGAACCGTTGATTTTAGAACCTGGGGAAGAACCGGCCCGCGATCGCCTGGAGGACTTTTGCGATCGCGCTATTTACGAGTACGACGAACAGCGAAATTTTCCCGCCGTGGACGGTACATCTCAGTTGAGTGCGGCGATTAAATTCGGGGCGATCGGCATCCGCACACTGTGGGCGAAAACGGTGGAAATAATGGAAAATACCCGCAGCGACGAAGCCCGAAGTCAAATCCGGGCGTGGCAGCAGGAAATCGCTTGGCGGGAGTTTTACCAGCAGGCATTATATCACTTTCCGGAACTGGCGAACGGGCCCTATCGGGAACCCTTCGATCGCTTTCCTTGGAGTGACAATCAAGAGCATTTTCAAGCCTGGTGCGAGGGTCAAACCGGCTATCCGATCGTGGATGCGGCGATGCGACAGTTGAATGAAACGGCGTGGATGCACAACCGCTGCCGGATGATTGTCGCCAGTTTTTTGACTAAGGATTTGATGATCAATTGGCAGTGGGGCGAAAAGTATTTCATGCAAAAGTTGATTGACGGAGATTTGGCGTCTAATAACGGCGGGTGGCAGTGGAGTGCCTCCAGCGGCATGGACCCGAAACCGTTGCGAATTTTTAATCCGGCATCCCAGGCACAAAAGTACGATCCGGAGGGGGAATACATTCGCCAATGGCTGCCGGAGTTGCGGAATTTGGAGACGGCGGATCTGGTGACGGGGAAAATTTCCTCTCGCGATCGCGAATCCTGCGATTATCCGGAGGCGATCGTCGATCACAAGCAGCAGCAAAAACAATTTAAGGCAATTTATAAAGATTTGAAAGGTTAATTTTTTACATTGCTTCGCTCTGTTCATCCCAGCGATCTGCACAGATTTCAGAATAGCGACAAGTCCGACATTTGGGGGGAGACGGTTGGGCGGGATAGTCTCCTTTCTCCATGTGGCGGACGATGCTTTCCGCTTTTTGGGCGGTCGTTTTTAAGACTTCCGGAGACAGACTGTAAAGTTGTCCGTGTCGCAAGTAGGCGATGTGGGCTTCGGGTACATTTAAAGCTTCCGAATAAGCCCAAAGTTGCAGGTGGTGGTGCTCGGGTTTCAGGTCGCGATCGCTTTTATAATCCAACACCCAATTGTCCCCGACGCGATCGGCTCTGCCGTTAAATCTGATGCCAGCCCAGGTCAAATTGAGCTCAACTTCTCGACGATTTTCCGTTTCCCAAAACTGCCGAAAGACCTCCGTATTATCGAAATCTTTGGCGAGGTTAATTGCCTCAAAAATTAATTCGTCATCGATCCAAGATCCGGCGACATGACGCAATTTTACCACATCTCGGATATCCCAGTCTAAAGCGATATGGACAAGTTTGCCAACTTCCATTCCCCGGTTGGCCTCTTCCGACAAGCCGGGATGCCCGAGAACGTAGTTAAATTCAAACTGCTTCGGACAGCGATCGTATTCTCCCAAAGCCGTGACGGGCAGTTCAAACAAACCGGAACCCATATCCCCAATTAAAAGGGGTCGATTCTCCGACGGATTCGGGGGACTCGGTGGGACGGGCGGGATGAGATTTTTCGGGTTAATTTCAAGGGTTTGAATGGGGATATTTGCCACTTCTAAACCCCGCCGCAACCGCTCTAAACTTTCCCCTTTATCGTCGGCAGCGGTGAGCAATAAATAATCTCGACTGCGGGTCAATGCGACGTAGAGAATCCGCAATTCTTCGTCTTCTTCCCGCCGTTTTTCGAGATGCTGTAAATAGTGATAAAGAATCGGTTTTTTGTTGTTTTCTTCATTTTCCTTACAGTTGATAGCGACCCCATATTCCGGGTCGAAATAAACGGATGCCGAACGGTTTGGAGGTTGCCGCGTCAAGTCCGAGACGACGACGACCGGCCATTCTAATCCTTTGGCGGCAAAAATGGTCATCAATGCGACGGCATTTTCGCTACTGATGGGGGGGCGATCGACTTTTACCTTTTTGTCTCCCAAGCGTTTGAGACGGCGGACGACGCCGAATAAATCGTCGGTTCCCCGTTCCAAGGTTCTGACCAATTCTCGGAAGCCGTTCCAGTCCGCTTCGCGGCGGTTCGACCCCGGTAAATTGGCGATCGCGGCGGTGTATCCGGTGAGGCGATCGGCCCTTTGCAATAAGCGAGAGGGTGTCTCGATATCTCGATATTTTAGCAGTTCTTTTAAAGTGTTGATTGAATGTATAAATTGCCCCGGCGAAGCGTCGGTCAAATGTTGCCACCAACTGAGCTTTTCTGCGGAATTTTGTGTGGAATTATTCTGCAATTTGTCGAGGCTGAATTGG
Source organism: Lyngbya sp. CCY1209 (assembly GCF_035615495.1). Lineage (GTDB taxonomy): Bacteria > Cyanobacteriota > Cyanobacteriia > Cyanobacteriales > Microcoleaceae > Limnospira. The sequence continues at coordinate 37,675 of NZ_JAJENU010000497.1, forward strand.
AGGAGGATGCGATCGCTGATGGCAAAAAACGGACTCCGCAAAACCGCCACCAACGCGATGTCATCCCCCGTATCCGCCAAAAACCGCAGCAGGGACCAAGCATCCTTGGCTTCTCGGGTTTCCAACAGGTTCCCACCCCCGGCGGGGGCGACGGGAATTCCGGCGGCGGCTAAAGCCTCTCCGTACACTTCCAGGGGTTCCCAGGTTCGGGTTAAAATGGCGATATCGCCGGCTTCAATCGGCCGCAGTTTTCGCGTCTCTTTGTCAAAAACTGGGGTTTGACTCTCCAGCATTGATTTTAAGGTTGTGGCGATAAAATTTCCTTCGACCATTCGCCTATCATTTTTATTCGTTTCTTGGATTTTTGGAACGACAAAAACTTGCAAGGGTTCCCTCTCCGATGGGGTCTCGGTTCGGGCGGCGTTCAAGTCCTGTCGCCCGTCTCCCAACAGGGGAGAAAAGACGCGATTAATTTGATGCATTAATCTTTGATGGCTGCGAAAACTTTCGCCGAGAATGATTTCGGTTCCTTGTTTTTTGAGGATGCGATCGCGGAATGTTTGAAAGACGCGAATATCCGCCCGCCGAAACCCGTAAATTGACTGTTTGCGATCGCCAACGACTGTCAAATCTGCCGTTTCGGTCAAGATTTCCAACAGTTCGCCCTGGACGGGGTTTGTGTCCTGAAATTCATCGACGAGAAACGCCTGCCAACGTTTTCGATAATACGTTTGGACTTCCGGATCTTGCAAGGCATTTAACGCCCCAATTTCGAGGTCTGGAAAGGTCAAAACCCGGCTTTGCCATTTCAACTGTTGCAGGTGATCCTTAACCTCCCGATAGCTTTCTTTCAACGCCGCCAGCATTTCCGTCAATTGGCGATCGGCTTCTCCGACTTCTAATGTAATTAGATTCTGTTTTAGGGCGGATTTTATCAAATCCTCTCGCAAGGTTCTCAAAGCATCCTTGACCTGACCTAGAACCTCTTCGCCCCAATTTTTTTTACTGCCGACTCTCAGATTAATTTTCTTCAGTTCTTCGAGATTTTCTCGAATATTTTCGCCCCGTTCGAGTTCAAACATGGCGGCGATCGTCGCCTGTCGGATCGCCTCCAATTTGTCGCCGGATTTGCCAATATTTTCGGTCAGGATTTCCTTCGCTTCTTCCCATATGGGATTTTGGGTGAGTTTTTCCAATTCGCGATCGCGCACTTCTGCGGCAAACTCCGACCAGTTCAAGTCTCGATTTAACGCCCGTTCCGCCATCAACGGATCGTCCGAAAATGCTTCCAATATTTTGGACAATAAAGAATAGGGAATTGTCTCAAAAACTTGGATCGGCAACCTTGACAAAGCCGCTTCCAACCCCTCGGACAGCCAAAGTTTTCCTTCCAGATCTTCCAAAACCCGGAAGTCCGCCGTCACCCCGGCAGCTTGGGGATGTTCGCGACAAATTCGACTCGCCAAAGCGTGAATGGTGCTGATGGGGGCGGCTTCCAATTCGGCGAGAATATCGCGGTGCAAGGAGGGTTCCGAAGTGACGCGAGAACGAATCCGCGATCGCAGTTCGGTGGCGGCTTTTTCGGTAAAGGTGACGGCGACAATTTCCAGCGGCGACAGTTTCCGTTCCCGCAAATAATACAAGTATCGTTCCGCCAACATATGGGTTTTTCCGGTTCCCGCCCCCGCCGTTACGACGACACTTTTCGGGGCGTTGGCGGCGGCGGCTTGGGAGGGTGTCAAACTCATGATTTCGTGTTTTATGGTATAATTAAAAAGGATGGTTTTATGATTTATTGTTCCTGTTTTTCCATCGGCGATCGCTTGCGACTGAGGCGGGTTCCCTTCCGGCAAACGGCATCAAACTCGCAGTATTGACAGGCTTTCTGTTCGATATCGGGATCGACGGGATAAGAACCCGTCTCTAAATGCCGTTTCACCTTTTCGGCAAATGCTTCCAACGTCTCCGGATCGGGTTTTGACTTGGACAAATACTTTTGTTTTGTGAGAGAATAGAATTGAGATTCTAATATTTTTTCATTTTCAAAATTTTGAGCGATCGCATTTTCGTAGAGTGCCAGTTGCAGGTCAATTTTGGCCCGCCCCGACTCATCTTTAATGCCTGGGGGAACACTGCCGCTGGTTTTGTAGTCCAACAGGACCAAACCTTCCGGGGTGCGATCGATGCGATCGACAACTCCCCGAACTTTTAAACCGTACCAGTCGGCTTGGAATGAAGTTTCCAATTGCAAAATTTCCGCATTCTCTGGCAAGAAACTCTCCGCCCTCAAATTCAATTCTAACATCTCCAAATGTTCCAAACGCCTGCCCTCCCAATTGGTCAAATTGGGGACTTCGATATCCTGTTCGGCTTCCCCAAAAGTCGCCTCTATTTCCTCTCGTCCCAGGCGCATTAAATCCGCCCTATTTTTAATCTCTTTCAACAGCAATTCCAAACAACGGTGATACAACCGCCCTCTCAAACTCGGACTCAGTTCCGCCTCAGCTTCCGGCAGATCTTTCAAGTGTAACAGATAGTTGGCGAACCACTTGAAGGGACATTGACCGATCGCGGTCAATTGAGAGGCGCTAAACGTGCGTTTTTGGGGGTCAGTTGGAATTCCGATAACGCCATCATACTCGTCCGGAATTTCGGAACTTTCCCGCCGTTCTTCGATCTGCCAAGCTCGAATGGCCTGGGGTGCGATCGCATCATCCGAAGGTAATCTTTCCGGCTGTTGCAAATAATAACGTCTGGCTTCCTCAAGACTCGCCAGGGGAAGGCTATCTGGGGGGGTTGCCGTCAGCCCCAAACGGGTGGCGTAGGAACTGGGAATCAGGGACGCTTTTTGCTGTTGTGAAGGATAAGAAAATGTCAGAGATTTCGTGGGAATTCTGAGCAATTCGTAAAAAGAGAGGGCTTCGCTTCGGGCGACATCCACCGCCGTTTCCAGGGGAACACCTCGCCGTGAAATCTGCTGGCGATCGTAAAAGTCCAAAACTGGGTCATTTTCGATGAGTGCGGGTAGCATTCCCTCCGCAAATCCCAGCAGAAAAACCTGTTCGTAACTCGCCCCTTGCAGGGAAAAAGGCGTGTGAACTTCCACCCCACCTCGTCCCGGTTGGATGGGAGCGGTCAACAATGTCATGATTTCCAGTATTTCCCGACAAAATGCCGGTTTGGAGATGCGATCGCCTTCCGGTCGCGAGAGTTCCACCAGGGATTGATCTAATTTTGAATAGGCGACAATTTCCCGACTCCAAACACCAGCATTTTTTCGGATTTCAAATTTTTTTAAAATCATTTGAATTCGCTCGATCCAATTTCCCCTGGTGTCAGATTCTGGAAATTCCAACACCGATAAATCCAGCCCCAACTGCTGCCAATCGTCCAAATTATTGGGTCGAGTTTGTCGCGCTTTCGCCCACAAATTTGGGGTGAGCTGTCGCGCCAACGGATGGCGGAGTAACTTAGCCGTTTGTTCAAAGGGGAAATTGTTTTGGACGACTTCTAATAACAATTCCATCCACGCCCCAATTTGCGTATCTCGCAAGGGGATTTGATAGAAGATTCGCAAGGGCAAATTGTACTCCCAAGCGATATCCAACAATAAAGGCCCATAAGTGCGTTCGTCCCGGGTGGCGATCGCAATTTCCCGAGCCGACGTTCCCCGTTGAATTAAATCTTTGACTTGGGCGAGAACGCCACGAATTTCTGCTTCTAAATTTGGATAAACATGAAATTGAATAGAATGGGAAATTTTATCCTTTTCCAAAAAACAGCTTTGCAGTCGTTCTCCCAAGGTCAAATGTTCGGAAATTTCCCCCGCATCGACGATCCAACCGCTGTCCTGTAAGGTGGCGATCGCCTGCTGATTCTTCGCCATAAAATCCGCGTCCCCGGAAGGCAAAACCCAGACGCTATTTTCTCCGGCAACGGCATCGATAAACTTCACTTGATCCGGCTGCGGTTGGAAATAGCCGTAAATGAATAGATCTGCGGGTTTCGGACGGTACGAAGCCGCCCACCAAAACAGTTGGGCGCGATCGATATATCCCCGTTCTTTCAATTCCTCTTCATAGCGACGGGTGAGTTCCGCCAGTTCTCTGATCCGTGGCGAATCATAGCCGATCAACTCTTGCAAATCAACTCCCGATCGCAGTAACATTTGACGGGAAGGTATCAGCGTCCTCGCCGTCCCTTCTGGGTCATTGGTCGTCAGATTTTCAGCCACAATTTTTCGCCAGATGCGATCGCCGGTCAGGGGAGGCGCGATCGCAATCTGATGGCGACTCAAAACCGAAATTGCAATCCGATCCAGGGGTCTGTGAGGCACGCCCAGGCGTCGGGCAGCTTGCCGACTGGGAGTAATGGCAGTCAGCGTTTTTTCCGGCTTGTTTGCGGCTGTTGGATTGAGGAGAAGCGATCGCGCCATCGGTCAGTTGAACCCTTCAACAATATCGTGATTGTACGAAAAGACTGCCGATGCCGTCAAATTTTTTTAGCGATCGTCGAGCGCCGCCCTCACCTGTTCGACTTCCAAATCCAAAGCCGTGGCGATCTGTTCCACCGTCAACCCCAATTCCAACAGTCGGGGAATGGATTCTAACTTACCCAAAATTCGCCCTTCCGTGCGCCCTTCTTCTCGTCCTTCCGTGCGACCTTCCGTGCGCCCTTCTTCCAAGGCTTCCTGATAGACTCGGGTTTGTTTCAAATCGCTGAGGCTGAACATGGCTTCAATCTCCTCCCGACTGAGGCGGGGTAATTTGTACATCAAAATGCTTTCGATCAATTGTAATAGTTCTCGCTGCGATCGCCCACCGGTTATTTCCTGGGGAATGCGGCGGAGCAAATCTCTGGCTTTGGTGATCGCCCGTTCCTCCGAGGCGACGATCAATTCCACCGTTTCCAAGCCGATGGAAGCGGGGGATTCGAGTTCATCGAGGTAAATCCGGGATACCCGCTGCGGGTTGAGAAGTTCCCGATAGCGTCGGGTGTCGCCGGTATCGACGCTGCGGTTCGGAAAAATGACCACCCCTCGCCAATCGTTGGCGCGATCGCTTTTATCTAAGTATAAGAAAATTTCGGTGAAAAAGCGAGAATAAAATTTGGAGTCGGGTTGAAATTGTACCTCACCAAAATAAATCGGTGGGTCGGGAGCGTCCGAATTGGGAAGAAATACCCCGTCAATGCGGAACGCCAGTTGTTTGACCTCGACCGATGCAAATTGATACTGGTTGGCTTCTCCCGGGGGGCGATCGATCAATTCAAAGAAAATTCCCGGGAAGGATTGAAAGAGGCGATAAAATATCGTGTCATTTTTCACGGATAGATATCGAATAATATTTCATTTAATTGTATCATATTGATTGAGAAAATCGACCCCACCCGGTCGAACCACTGATCAAAATTAAGATTGAGAAGTGAGTCGTCAAAAAGTTTGACACTCCGGATTGGATTTCTGCTAAAATTAGCTAAAACTGGCGGAGGTTCGATCATGACTCAAGAAACCGCAACTAACCCGCAGGCGATCGGCGATCGCGAACCCATCGCGCCGTCAGATTGGGAGCACCCATCCCCCCCCACGGATTTAATCTTTGATGACGGAGAACCCTTGGAAAGTAACCGCCACCGCATCGCCATGAACGTGCTGATCCGTTCCGCACAGCAGGCCCTCCTGCCCCGTCCCGATAGTTTTGTCGGCGGCAATATGTTCGTCTATTACAGTCGCCACCAGGCGATGAACCGCGACTTTCGGGGTCCCGATTTTTTCGCCGTTTTGGGAGTTGAAGGCGATCGCGAACGCCAAGGTTGGGTGATTTGGGAGGAAGGCGGACGCTATCCCGACGTCATTATCGAGCTGCTTTCTCCGAGTACGGCATCTGTCGATCGAGGTGTAAAAAAAGACCTCTACGAACAGACTTTCAAAACCCCGGATTATTTTATTTTCGACCCCTTCGATCCCGATTCTTTGGCGGGTTGGCGTCTGGATTTAACCCAAGGCTACCAACCCCTGTCTCCCAACGATCGCGGCTGGCTGTGGTGCGAAACGTTGGGGTTGTGGCTGGGAACTTGGGAGGGTGCGATCGACCGCGAACCGATGACCGGAACCTGCCACTGGTTGCGATTTTACGACCCCGAGGGCAATTTGGTTCCGTTGCCGGAAGAGGCGGCTCAACAGCAAGCCGAACGGGAACGGCAGCGGGCCGAACAGGAATCCCAGCGGGCCGAACAGGAACGACAGCGGGCCGATCGCCTAGCCGAACGGTTGCGAGAGTTAGGGATTGACCCGTCTGCGCTTTAATATATTTAAGGTGCGAGATCTGTAACGATTCAATTGGTTTGAATTTTATCCCGGTGCGACGGGTATGCTATCGCCGATCGCCTAAATTTCCCCAAATGATGAATACTGCAATTCCCCCCGGTCAAATTCTCAGAAATCACTATCTCATCGTCCGCGAACTCGGTCATGGCGGATTCGGACGCACCTATTTGGCGAAAGATAAAAATCGATTTGACGAATTGTGCGTGTTGAAAGAATTCGCCCCCCAGGTTCAAGGCAGTTACGGATTGCAAAAATCCCAGGAATTGTTTGAACGGGAAGCGCAAATTCTGTATCAACTCCGACACCCCCAAATCCCCAAATTTCAAGAACTGTTTCGGGAAAAAATCGGCGATCGCGGCTATCTTTTCGTGGTGCAAGATTATGTCGCCGGCTCGACGTACCGGGACTTACTCAAACAGCGACTTCGAGAAGGAAAATGTTTCACAGAGGCAGAAATTATCCGACTTTTAATCGACCTACTTCCGGTTTTAGAATACATTCATTCCCTCGGAGTCATTCACCGCGATATTTCTCCAGACAATATGATTCGGCGGGAATCGGACGGGTTGCCCGTTTTGATCGATTTTGGCGGAGTCAAACAGATCAAAGCGCAGGTGGAGTCGCAATTTTCACCTCGAAATGTTCACGGAAGCCCAGCAACTCGGTTGGGTAAGTTGGGTTACGCGCCGGATGAACAAATGCAGATGGGAATTGTCTATCCCCACAGCGATTTATACGGGTTGGCAGCGACGGCGTTGGTGTTGTTGACGGGGAAAGAACCCCAGCAGCTTATTGACAGTTATAACTTAACTTGGAATTGGCAAAAAGATGTCAGTTTGAGTTCCAAATTAAACCGGATTCTGAGTCGAATGTTGGCGCATCAACCCCGCGATCGCTACCCTTCCGCCCGTCAAGTTCTACAAGCTTTAAATGATACTTCAGAATACTCCAGTCCCTCTCCGACGCTACCGCCCCCGGAGTTGACGACGGCAAATCCCACCCCGACTAAAAACCAGAGTCAGCAGCAAACCCAGAAACAATTAAAACCCTTCAAATTGTCGTTCCGTTTGGGTACGATTATTTGGGTTTCGACATCAGTTTTGGTGATGGGAAGTGTGGGATGGGTTGTCGGAAATTATTGGGCTGATCGCCTGTCTAACTCACCTCAAAATAGCGATGATTTTGGAAAACTATCCGAACCCAAACGACAGGAAATTTTGCGCGATCGCCGTCGGGAATTGGGACTGGATTACAACTTTTTTATCGACCTAGTGAACGAGGAATTTTACTACCGCTATCCCGAACAAAGGGGACGACTGCTGACGCCAGATCCAGCCGATCGCCCCTGGCGAAAGCGGTGGGATGAAACAGCAAATCAAGTCTTAAATCGTCTGGAAACCCTCAGCGACGAATCTCGGCGAGGACTGGGAACTTACACCCAACGGGATCTCAACCGTTGGATCGAAGAAGCCAACGAACTCGACATCAGCACTTCAACGCTATTCGATCGCGCCGACACCGAATTTTATCAACTGTTTCCGGAACGTCGCGACGAGAAACGTTTGGTCGCAGAACCCATCATCCAAGTTTGGCGGGGCATCGTCCACGATCGCCTTTTGGAACTGCAATAATCATCATAAAAATCAGTCAAAATTACCACAAATTAATGGTCCTTAAATCTGTGTAATCTGCGTAATCTGCGGACTCAACCTCCTAATTCTCCGTAGCCGTGAGAACCGCTTCCAACGTTTGGCGATCGGGAAGCGAAGATTGCGCCCCAACTTTTGTGGTAGATAACGCCCCCGTCGCCGCCCCCCACAAAATCGCCTCCCGCAGCGATCGCCCTTCGTCCAAAGCCGCCGCCATCCCCCCGTTAAACGCATCTCCCGCCGCCACGGTATCCACCGCTTTCACTGCAAAGGCGGGGACAAAAAAGGATTCTGATTTTGTCGCCCAAAATACGCCCTTGGCACCCAATTTAATCACCGCAGCTTTCACCCCCCGATCTAATAAAAACGTCGCCGCTTTTTCGGCTGTTTCCGCATCATTAACCGAAAATCCCACCAGTTGGCTGGCTTCCACTTCATTGGGGGTGATGATCTCGATAAGCGGATAAAGTTTGTCGGGAAAACGATCCGGAACCGGGGCGGGATCGAGGATGACGCGGACTCCCGCAGCCTCGGCGGCGCGGACGGCAACTTCGACAGCTTCCCAGGGAATTTCGAGTTGTAATAACAGGGATGTCGCCCCCGAAAATAAAGGTTTCAGGCGATCAACATCTTCGGGACTGACGCAACCGTTCGCCCCCGGAATGATGATAATTTGATTTTCCCCGCTATTGTCAACCGCGATCGTCGCGACGCCGGAATGGGTGCTATTATCACGCAAAACGCCCTCGCAACCCACCGAATTCGCCCGCAACCCTTCCAAAAGGCGATCGGCGAACGTATCGCCCCCGACTCGCCCCACCATGTGGGTTGTCGCCCCCAACCGCGCCGCCGCCACGGCTTGATTGGCGCCCTTTCCCCCCGCGATCGTGATAAAATTGTAGCCCTGAAGGGTTTCTCCCGGCTGAGGAAGTCGCGGCGTTTGCGCCACCAAATCCATATTGATACTGCCAAAAACTAACACACTCATTGTTGATTCTTCCCTCACAATTACTCAAGTTCGTTGTTGGGCTTTAGCCCCATCAATGCGCTAAAGCGCAACAACAACAGTTAAATTCATCCACAATGATAAACCCTCCGCCGCCGTTCCAGTTCCCACACCATAACACGCCCGCCGTCGCCAAGCAAAAACCGGAAGGTGTCCGGGGGGCGCATTCAAATTGAACTGCAATTCTTCGTAATATTTCCAATTGTCTCCATCCCGCCACCCGACGCGATCGCAAAATTGTCCGTAATCTCGATCCGCGCTCTCCCAAATTTCCCGCTGCATTTTCAACCCGAATAATCCGCCACTGTAATACTCCCAATAATAGGCGATCGTGCGAAGATCTGTTGCGGGAAACTGTCCGATATCTTCCCCCGTCAGCCAGCCCTCACCTTCCCGCCCCATCACATATAATAAAATCTGCCAAGTGTACTCGTCCGCCGCCTTCCAATCCCCCGCCGCCAACAATTCCATCAACGGCGTATAATCCATCCCCACCTCAGATAAAGGCGGATTTTCAGTTTCCGTCCGTTCCAACCATCCATCCAGTCGCGAGACAGTCTCCGTCAGCCGTTCCGGGTTGATTGTTTCCAGATAATACAGAACCCATTCCAACTGATTTTGGAGGTTTTCCCGTTCGATTTTTGACGCTTCCAATTCCGATTCTATATTTTGTATTTTCGGCAATAAATCGGCGACTGTGACCCTTTTTTTCTTCGGTTTATTTGATACTTTACTTTGTAGATCCTGAAGTTTTCGCCATGTTTCCTGCGCCCATTCCAACCGCTTTTTATCAATTTCAGACTTGCCATCCGTCAAATCCCAGCCACAAACCTGACAATTTTCCGGGGGATTCCGATCCGAATACTCAAAACTACAAACCGGACATAAAAACATAATCTAAATCGAGAAAAAACCTCTGTAGGGGCGCAAGGCTTGCGCCATCAAAAGCTTGCTTATATCAATAAATACCATATTTTTTGATTTTTATTCTAATGCTGTTCGACAGAATAACCCCGATCGCGCAACATTTCGACCAATCCCTCTTCTCCCACCAAATGCCCCGCACCGACGACGATCAAATAGTCTTCGTCATCTCCCAAAAATCCGTCGATCTTCGCCATCCATTTTTGATTGCGATCGCGGAATATTTTATCCTCCAAAACCGGATAATCTTGAAATCCAGTCAGAATCAAATTCTCGAGAGTTTGCGTATCTCCCGTTTTCCAAGCGACCAGCATATCTTGAAATGAGGTTTCCAAGGTGTCAATTTCTTCGAGAGTCTGCCGCAGCAGTTTGTCCTGTTCTTCCGGGGGAAGTTCGTCGAATAAACTGAGTTGTTCTTCCACCGTTTCCAACGTGAGGATTTGTTTTTGATCCGCGATCGCCTTTTCAAAAAAGTAGCGATCGACCCCGTATTGGGGATCGAAACCGAGCCTTTGCAGTTGCAACGCCACCAGAGAAACGGAGACGAACCAGGGTTCAAAATTGCTAAAAATCTGGATCGGAAATCCCAGATCGTTCATCGTATTTTCGACGACTTGATAGGTTTCCGGCTGGACTAAATCCCGCAGCGTTTGTCCTCCCGGCGGTGTCGCCTTTTCCAACATCACCGACTGCGTTTCCAGGCTTTCCAGTTCATTCAAGTCCAATTCAAATACCACCTTTTCCGCTTCCTCAAAAGCCGTCTCCATCATCGGCGGGAGGGGATAATCATTTTGACTCAAGACGTGAATCGAACCCAACAGATAAACCTGATTTTGGGGCGTTTCAACTTCCCATAAAAATTGTTTGGATTCCGCCGCTTGCGAGTCCGCAACACGCGATCCGGACAGGATATAAATTGTGGAGATCAAGCCGACACTCGTCAAACGTCCGACGGCAGTCCATAAGAATGATTGAATAATTTTCGGCATTGCTGAAAAATATATCGTCAGTGAATCCCAAGGCGCGATCGCACCCCAATTGTAACACTTTCTCCCCCCAATTCTCCCCCCAATTCTCCCCCCAATTCTCCCCCCAATTCTCCCCCCT
>NZ_JAJENU010000498.1:0-39760 GCF_035615495.1 Lyngbya sp. CCY1209
CATAGATGATTGGCAGTGGTCGGATTATTGGTGGCAGATTCCACCTCACCGCCTTCCGTTCCCCGCTTCAATCCTGGGGTTGTGAGTCCCAGAACTGGGGGTGGCTATCGCCTCCTCTCTCGGAGATTATTAGGAATTATTAAGTATCCAGTTTTTCTCCTTGACCCTGAGAGTTCCAACCTCGTTTGGTATATTTTGATACCAAACTTAGGAACATACAGACAGTTATAGGCTGGTCAGGGGTACGTCCCTTATATTCATCCGAGGGGATGAAAGCCTTACCAGGAGGTTATTTCGGGCATTTCAGCCCTATTTCACTCCCGAACGAATCGCACAGCCAGAAGCATTGTACCCCTTCGGGGGGGTCTTCAACCACCGGACGGGCTATCCCTTATGATATGTAAAGGGATGCTGAGGGTTGTTTTTTTTTGATTTGAAATTTGGGACGGTTGCACGATCGCCATTTCACCAGGGATCGAATCGGGGTTGACCGCCGGCCGGGTCTGGGACTGTCGAACTGCACGGGGCTTTCACAAAATTGACATGAATACGGAACTGATAGGCAGCTACAACTGGGGCTTAGTTGCGTTGTCTTTTGCAATTGGCGTCATCGCCTCCTACATCGCGATGGATTTGGCTGGACAGGTCGCCTACGAGAATTTGTGGACTCCCAAGCGCCGTTTTTTCTGGTGGGTAGGGGGGGCGATCGCGATGGGGGCGGGGTTCTGGGCCATGCACTTCGTCGCCCTGCTGGCCTTCGAGCTGCCCGTCCCGGTCATCTATCACCTGTGGAACACCCTGCTCTCCCTGCTCCTGGCCGTTCTCGGCGCCGGGATCGGGATCTGGCTGCTGCACCGTCCCAAGTCGGGCCGGTGGCTGTCGGTGGCGGCCGGAGGCGGGATGGGCGGCACTCTCGCGGCCGTGCATTATCTAGGAATGGCGGCGATGTCGATGCCGGCCGAGATCGTTTACGATCGCCGGCTGGTGGCGATTTCCGTGGTGACGGCCGTCGCCGTGGCTTGGGTCGCCCTGTGGCTGGCCTTACTCGTCCGGGAACGGCCGGATTTCGGGCACCACTGGCGAATCGTCGGCGCGGTGGGGGTGGGGGCCGGACTCAGCCAGGTGCACTACACGGGGATGGCCGCCACCCACTTTTTCCCGAAACTGGCGCTGCCACCGGAGCCGGCCCCGACCCTGACCTCCTCCCTGTTAGCGGTGGCGATCGGGTCGGCAACGCTGCTGTGCTTGTTTTTTACCCTGTTGATGAGTTTGTTCGACCGCCAGCTGGCCGGCCAACTGGCCCGGGAGCAAATTTTAAAAGAAAGCGAACGGCAGTTCCGCACCCTGATCCAAGAAATGCAGGTGGGGATGTTGCTCCTCAACAGCCGCGCCGAAATTCTCGTCTTCAACCGGGCGGCCCTGGAGCTGTTCGATCTGGCCGCGGCCCCGGAACGTCCCCAGGTCTTCGGAGAGGGTTGGAACCTGTTTCGGGAGGATCGCACCCCGGTCGCCCCGGCGGAGCTGCCCGTGCAGCGGGCGATCGCGGCGGGGGAGGCGGTCCACAACGTCGTCCTCGGCGTCGAGAATTCCCGCACTGGGAGCGGCCGCTGGCTGCTGGTCAACGCCACGCCCCAGAAGGCCGACGGCCAAATTGACCGGGTGATCTGCACCGTCAGCGACATCACGGAGCGGAAGCAGATGGAGGAGGCCCTGCGCCACTCCCAGGAGCGGTTCGCCCTGGCTGTGCTGGGGGCGAATGACGGCATTTGGGACTGGGATATCGCCAGCGGGGAGATTTACCTGTCGCCCCGGTGGAAGACGATGTTGGGTTACGATCCCGACACCGATTTCCCCAACATCGAGGCGGCCAAAGCGGTGATCTATCCCGAGGATCGCGATCGGGTGTTGAAGACCTTGGAGCGCTATTTGAACCTGGAAATTCCCACCTACGACGTGGAATTTTGCGCCCGATCTCGGGACGGCGGCGATCGCTGGATTCGGTCGCGGGGCGTAGCTCTCTGGGACAAGCGGGGCCGCCCCTACCGGATGGTGGGGTTTCACACCGACATCACTGCGGCTAAAGTCACCGAGCGGGCCCTGCGGGAAAGCGCAGAGCGGGAGCGCTCGATCTTGCAGGTGGTGCAGCAAATGCGCCAGACCCTGGAATTGGACCGGATTTTCGCCACGGCGACCCGGGAACTCCGGGGGGCCCTCAACTGCGATCGCGTCCTCGTCTACCGCTTCAACGAAGACTGGAGCGGGGATTTTGTCGCCGAGTCGGTGGTGGAGGGGTGGGTGGAACTGACCTCGGAGGCGGGGCGCGAGAACGAGGCGGTGACTCGCATCGCCGTCAACAAAGAGGGGTGCGCCGTCAAACGCCTCAGCGGCAACTACCTGATCGCCGACACCCACCTCCGGGAAACCCGGGGCGGCATCTACGCCGAGGGCGCGAGCTATCGGTGCGTGACGGATATTTACAAAGTCGGCTTCGACGAGTGCTACCTGAGACTGTTGGAGCAGTTCCAAGCCCGGGCCTACGTCATCACGCCCATTTTCTGCGGTTCCGAGCTTTGGGGGCTGTTGGCGGCCTACCAAAACGACCGCCCCCGGCGGTGGACGACGGCGGAAATCCGCACCGTCACCCAAATCGGCTCCCAACTCGGCGTCGCCGTCCACCAGGCGGAGCTGTTCGCCACCACCCAGGAACAGACGCGGCAGCTTCAAAAGGCTAAGGAGATGGCCGACGCGGCCAACCGGGCGAAAAGCGAGTTTCTGGCGAACATGAGCCACGAACTGCGGACGCCGCTCAACGCCATTTTGGGGTTCGCCCAACTGATGTCGGTCCACCCGGGGGCTCTCTCCCCCCAGCACCGCCAACATATCCAAATTATCAACCGATCGGGAGAGCACCTACTGGCTCTGATCGACGATATCTTGGAGATGTCTCGCATCGAGGCGGGGCGGGTGACGGTGCAGCCGAACCCCTTCGACCTGCACGAGTTCTTGCAAGCTTTGGAAGATATGTTTGGTCTGCGGGCACGATCGAAAAATTTGTACCTCCATTTCGAGCGATCGCCGCATTTGCCGCGGTGGGTGGAGGCGGATGAAAAGAAATTGCGCCAGGTGCTGATCAATTTGCTGGGAAATGCCATCAAATTCACGGACATCGGCAGCGTCACCCTGCGAGCCACCCACCAGATCTGGGACGCCACCGATGTCGTGCAATTTGAAGTGGAGGATACGGGGTTCGGCATCGAACCCGAAGAGTGCGATCGCCTGTTTGAAGCCTTCGGACAGACCCAGGCGGGGTTGAATTCTTCCGAGGGCAGCGGTTTGGGGCTGGCGATCGCCCAGAAGTTCGTCCGTTTGATGGGGGGAGAAATCACCGTTCAAAGTACCCTCGACCGGGGTTCGACGTTCTCCTTCGCTATTCCGGTGGGGCGGGTGGAAGCCCGGTCGGCGGAGGCCGCGGATGGGGCGGAGGCGGGGCGGACGGTGGAATTGGCCCCGGACCAACCGACCTACCGGATTCTGGTGGCCGAAGATCGGGAAACCAACCGCCTGTTGATCCTGCAACTGCTGGGTTCTTTGGGATTCGCGGTGCGGGAAGCGAAAAATGGCCGGGAGGCGATCGCGATTTGGGAGGAGTGGCACCCGGATCTAATTTTGATGGACATCCAGATGCCGATCCTCGACGGTTACGAGGCTACGCGAGAAATCCGGTCGCGCCCTGACGGCCGCCAGATCCCGATCCTCGCCCTGACGGCCAGCGCTTTTGAGGAACACCGACAGGAGATCGTCAAAGCCGGCTGCAACGACTTCTTGCGGAAACCCTTTCGCCGGGAAGAACTGCTGCAAAAACTGCGTCAATATCTGGGCGTGCAATATGTCTGCGCGACGACTTCGGACATTTCTGCGAGTTGGAATCCCGGGGCGGATAGCGAGAGGGCGGCGGACGCGGAACTGCTTTTCAAACACATCCAAAATATGTCAGAATCTTGGTTGACTCAAGTCTATCTCGCCGCCGCTCAGGGCAGCGATCTTCTGTTATTGGAACTCGTCGATCAAATTCCGCCCGAGCGAAAGGAACTCGCCGATGCCCTGGCGGAATGGGTGGCGAACTTTCAATTTGATCAAGTTCTCGAACTGGTGGAACGAATTGAAGATGTTGGCACAACCGACACCCAAGAGATGCTGAATTGAGTGGGAATGACGTGGACAAACCGAAAGCCGATATTTTAGTGGTCGATGACAAACCGGAAAATTTGCACCTGCTCTCAGAAATATTGATGGTCGAAGGGTACAATGTCCGCAAGGCTGTCAACGGTAAAATGGCGTTGATGGCGGTGAATACGGTGGAGCCGGACTTGATTTTGCTGGATATCATGATGCCCGGCCTCGACGGATACGAGGTGTGTCACGCACTCAAATGCGACTTGCATTTGACGAAGGTTCCGGTCATTTTTTTGAGCGCTTTGGACGACGCTTTTGACAAGGTAAAAGCGTTTCGGGTGGGCGGTTCGGACTACATCACCAAGCCCTTTCAAATGGAAGAAGTCCTGGCCCGGGTGGAAAATCAACTGATGCTGAAAGCGGCGGAAAAGGAAATTCTAGAACTCAATACCCGACTGGAAAATCGGGTCAAAGAGCGGACGCGGCAACTCGAAGAAGCCAACGCGAGGCTGTTGGATATGGCCCTGCACGACAGGCTGACGGGATTGCCCAACCGCACCTTATTTATGGAGCGGGTCGAACGGGCGATCGCGGCTTTTAAAACGGAGCCGGAGCGGCGGTTTGCCGTGCTGTTTTTGGACTGCGATCGCTTCAAAGTCGTCAACGATTCTTTGGGACACCTGGTGGGCGACGAGCTGTTGGTCGCCATCGCCCGCCGCCTCCGAGAACGGTTGGGCGAGGACGATGTGTTGGCGCGGCTCGGCGGCGACGAATTCGCCATCCTCCTGCCCGAAATTCGCGACCGGGAATCGGTGACGGCGGTCGCCGGTTCCCTGCTGGATCTGTTTTCCCGTCCGTTTCAAATTCACAACCGCGAAATTTTTATCAATATCAGTATCGGAATCGCCCTGAATCACGCCGAGTATCAAAAGCCGGAACACCTGCTGCGGGATGCGGACACGGCTATGTACCGGGCGAAGGCGTTCGGGCGGGGGAGGTATTACGTTTTCGACCCCCCCATGCACCAGGAAGCTCTGGATTTGTTGGGGTTGGAAATGGACCTGCGGCGGGCGATCGATCAGCAAGACTTGACCCCCTACTATCAGCCCATCATCGATTTTAAAACGGGGAAAATCGCCAGCATGGAAGCCCTGGTGCGCTGGAAACATCCCCGGCGGGGGTTGGTGTCTCCGGGGACGTTCATCCCCCTGGCTGAAGAAATGGGCGAGATCGGGAAAATTGGCACTTTGATGCTCTCCGAAGCCTGCCGTCAGCTCCGCCGGTGGCAGGAAGAAAACCGGGCGGAGGAGTCCCTCAGCGTCAGCGTCAACCTGTCGGTCCGACAATTTGCCCAGCCGGATTTGGTGGGGACCATCGACGAGATTTTGCACGACAGCGGCCTGAATCCGGAGTGCCTGCGGTTGGAAATGACCGAAAGTGCGATCGTCGAATACCCCGAGAGCGCCCTCACCCTCCTCCAACAACTGCGCGAGCGCCACATCGGTTTGAGCATCGACGATTTCGGCACGGGCTACTCCTCCCTGAGCTACCTGCACGCTTTCCCCGTCGATACGATTAAAATTGATAAATCCTTCGTCAACCTCCTGGACGGGACGCCCAAAAATTTGGGACTCATCCCCGCCATCATCGGCATTTCCAAAACGTTGAACATGGTCGCCGTGGCGGAGGGCATCGAAACCGCCGAGCAACTCGCCCAACTGCGGGATTTACAATGTGACAGCGGACAGGGATATTTCTTCGCCAAACCCATGCCCCCCGCTCAGATGGCCGAATTTTTGGCCTCCGATCCGAGGTGGTAGGAGTGGATAATTGATAATTGATAATTGATAATTGATAATTGTTAATTGTTAATTGTTAATTCTTTCGTGTTGACCTTTTTTATCGATATCAATGACATTGAAACGTATCATTCTGATAGTTCTGACCCTCCTCGCCCTGGCCTATTTGGGGTTGAGTTTGGTGGGAAGTTGGACGCAACCGCAAATTCAGAGCCGCCTGGAACTGTACCAAACCAATTTGGTCCTGCACGGGTCGGAGTGGAGGCCCGATCGGGGGGAAGGGGAACAATTGCTGACCCTGCGCGACAATATTATCGGGGAAAATGCGACGCGGGCCGCCCTCGACCAATATCAGACGGCGATCGCATCCACCGAAGAGAATTGGCGACGGGTGCGAGCAAGGGAGCTCCCGCCGCCGGCCACGGTTCAAAAGCTGGAACAGTCCCTTGACGAGTTGAAGTTGCGGAGCGGCATTATTCGGGCGGAATTGGGGAAGACGGAGGAGGCGATCGCGACTTGGAAATCTTTGCCGGTTCAAAATGGAGTTTCCGCGACGGCAAAAACCGCCCCGGTGTTGGTGGGACTCTGGAGCGAACCGCCCCGGTTGCTGCCGGATGCCGAGCCGATATTGCGGCAAAATTTGGAGGGTTGGTTCCGCTACCAAACCCTGGCTCGACTTTACAGCCTCCAGGAACGCCAAGAAGCCCTGGCGGAACTGAATGCCCGGGAACAGGAAATCGCCGAAGAAGCTGTCTACAAACTGGCGATCGTTTCGGCCATTCCCGGACTGGGATTGGTGGCGGGAATTATCCTGCTAATTATTTTGGGAATTCAATGGTTGATCAACCGCAAAGAAGCCATTCTCGCCACCAATTCGGACGTGGAATGGTCGGTTCCCTGGGATGGGGAAACCATCGCGCAAGTCTTCGTCTTGGGATTTTTCCTGATCGGACAATTGGCGATCCCGATTTTATTTCAAATTATCGGTTTGAAGCCCCCGGCGGGGGATGCTAGACTCCAGGCATTTTACGTCCTCCTCACCTACGTTTTGTTGGTGTGCGGCGGGGTGGGGGTTTTGTATCTATCCCTGAAACCCTTTTTTCCCCTCCCGGAAGGATGGTTCCGGTTCAAGTTTCGGGATAACTGGATTTTCTGGGGTTTGGGCGGGTATTGCGTCGCCCTCCCGTTGGTGATTTTGGTGTCGCTGATCAATCAGCAATTGTGGGACGGACGGGGGGGGAGTAATCCCATCCTCCCCATCGCCTTGGAAAACCGCGACGGACTGGCGTTGGCGATCTTTTTCGTGACCGCTTCTATCGCTGCCCCCGTTTTCGAGGAACTGATGTTTCGCGGGTTTTTACTGCCCTCTTTGACTCGCTATTTGCCGCTGTGGGGTGCGATCGCGGCCAGCGGCCTTTTGTTCGCCGCGGTACATTTGAGTATTTCGGAAGTGCTGCCGTTATTCGTGCTGGGAATGGTGTTGGGGTTCGTCTACACGCGATCGCGCAACCTCCTCGCCCCAATGTTGCTGCACAGCTTGTGGAACAGCGGCACGTTACTGAGCCTCTACCTGCTCGGAAGTGCCGGTTCGTCGTGATCTCAAGCACCGCTTGGGAATTATAGCGCTGCGCCATCGGATAATAGCAATCGTAACTGGCAGGTAAAAACCATGATATCTCCTTCTCCAGAAACTTTAAAAACCGCCCGACTCGGCTTCGATCGCTTCAAACATGGATTGGCGACGGGGGAATGGGAGGCATTTTTGGAGATGCTAACCGATGACTTTACTTTTTTCTTTCCCGCCGGACCCTACAAAGGATTGAATTACGGTCCGGAAAAATTGGGGGAATTTCTCCGCTACGCCACCGAGAAGGTTTTCCCCGGGGGACTCGTCCTCAACGAGGAACGAATTTCCGGCGGCGACACGACGGTAATTTTTGAAGCGCGATCGCGGGGGAAAATGTGGGGAAACCCCTACGAAAACCAAGTGGCGATCGCATTGGAAATTCGGGGCGATCGAATTTGCGGCTACCGGGAATATCTCGCCATCGCCTTCACCCTCCCGGCCGAAAAGTAGGGGCGAATGGCATTCCCCCTCAGCTCTATTCTCACCGGGGCAGAGCCTCTGCAAACCTCTCGTAAATGGCCGTCAACTCGGCATCAACTTCCGGGGGCTTCGCCGTGAAGTGAATGTAAAAATACCCCGGTTTTGCTTCGCGTTCCAACACTTTGGCGTAGACATCTTCCGAGCCTTGCAAACAGCCGTATCCTCTGAAATTGAGCTTGATATTGGTCAGGGGTAGGGGCAGACAATTGTCATCCTCGGAGCGCGTTTTAACCTGGGCTTCCCGCGCCGACAGTTCCACAATTTGACCGGAGAAAATATTGTTGCCGACGTGCTTTCCTTCCAAAATCACATAGTCCAGGGCGATGGGATTGGGGAGGGGAACAAAAATCTCCTTTTCTCGTTTCAAGTAGAGGTTGTAAGGGTCGCCCACGCCGCCCAATTCGTAAATCGGAATCGGCTGCTGGACGCCTTTGGGCTGGACGTGTTTTTCGCCGACGATATGGGCGATCGCGCCGGCGGAATCCAACGTCGATTGAGAAATGAAAATTTGTCCGCCGGTGGTGTAGGATTCGAGTCGGTAGGCCAAATTGACGTGCTTGCCCACCACGCCGTATTTGGTGCGCTTTTCCGAGCCGATATTGCCGACCACCACTTCGCCGGTATTCACCCCGATCCCCATTTCCAAATTGGGATATCCCCAGGCTTTCATCTGCCGGTTGACCGCATCCATCGCCAACTGCATTGCCACCGCACAGGCGATCGCCCGCCGGGGGTCGTCTTCCCGCACTTTCGGTGCCCCGAATAAGACCAAAATTCCGTCCCCCATGAACTCGTCGATGGTGCCGTTGTAGCCGGTGATCACGTCGGCCATTTTGGACAGATAGAAATTGAGAATTTTCACCACTTCTTCCGGGGGGAGGCGTTCGGATGTCGCCGTGAAGCCGCGCAAATCCGAGGTCAAAATCGTGATGGTGCGGCGTTCGCCTCCGAGTTTGAGGCGGTCGTCACTTTCGAGCAAATTGGCGACCACTTCATCCGTCACGTAGCGGCCGAAGGTCTTGCGGATGTGGGCTTTTTCGGTGCGGAGTTGTTTGATGCGGATGTGGGTTTTTATGCGGGCCAAAAGTTCGTCTTTATTGAGAGGTTTGGAAAGGTAGTCATTCGCCCCCACTTCCAAGCCGAACACCAAATCTGAGACGCGATTTTTTGCCGTCAACATCACGATCGGCAGTTGGTGGGCGGGCCAGGTTTCGCGAATTTTTTGGGTGACTTCATAACCCGTCATGCGGGGCATCATCACGTCCATTAAAATCAGGTCGGGGACGAAACCGGCCTCCAAAATTTCCAGGGCTTCCGGCCCGTTGTTCGCCCGGGTGACGGCGTAGTTTTCTAAATAAAGATAATTCGCCAATACCTGTAGGTTTACCGGATCGTCATCGACGATCAAAATTTTGAACTGATTTTCATCTTCATTGACCGGTTCTTTGGGGGAAATTTCGGGGATGAAATGAGCGGGTTTTGTACGGTCGATAAAGGCATCCAAACTGACGATCGCGGACGGGTTGACTAACACCGAATCCGGTTCGACAGTGACGGGGGGATCGGCGTCTGAAATGGGGAGGGTGAAGGTAAAGGTGGAACCCTCGCCGAGGACGGAATCGACCCAGATTTGACCGTGGTGGAGTTCCACCAACTGTTTCGTCACGGCCAGCCCCAAACCCGTGCCGCCGTACTGTCGCGCCGTGGAACCGTCGCCCTGTTCAAAGGATTCAAAAATGCGATCGCGCTTGTCTTCGGGAATGCCGATACCGGTGTCGGAAACCGCCACGGCGATCGCGTCTCCTCCGGCGACAGAGGCGGCGATTTTGACCGTCCCGGCCTCCGTAAATTTGATGGCATTTCCAATTAAATTGTAGAGAATTTGTTGCAGGCGATTTTCGTCGGCATAAACGGCGGGTAAATCCGCAGGTATTTCATTAAAAACTCGGATCTCCTTGTGCCGAATCAAGGGTTTGCTCAAAATGACGACAATTTCGACCATCTCCCGCAGTCCCAAGGGTTTTTGTTGCAGTTCGATCGTCCGGTGTCGCAGTTTGGAAAAGTCGAGAATATCGTTGACCAGGGTTGACAATCGGTGGCCGCTGTGGGCGATCATCACCAGGTTTTTGTGCTGGACTTCGGTCAGGGGGCCAGCCACCCCCGCCAGCATCGATTCCGCCAAACCAATCATGCCGTTGAGGGGGGTGCGAAGTTCGTGGGAGGTATTGGCGAGAAATTCATCTTTAATTTGATCCAAGCGTTTGAGGGCTTCGTTTTTGAGTTGGAGTTCGGCGGTAAACTTTTGTCGTTCCCTCTCCGCCTGTCGGCGCTGGGTGATGTCTTCAAACACGCAAATTCCGTAGGCGATCGCGTCATCGCAGTCGAAAATAGGTGCCGCCATCACCGAGCAGGGAATGGTGCGATCTTCGCGGCGAATTTCCAAGTTTTCAACGTGGATACTTTTTCCTTTCAAGGCGCGGACGAGGGGCAGGGCTTTCGCCGGGTATATCTGATTCGTATTGGCAATATAAAATTGATTTTCTTCGGCGAATTTTCCCGGGTTAACTTCCGGTATTTCTGCCTTTCCTATAAGTTGCTTTAAAGTTTTGTTTGCGTAGGAAATTTTTCCGTTTTTGTTGTAGACTAAAACGCCGACTGGCAGGGTTTCCAAAAATTGATTGAGCCAATATTCTCGCTCTAAAAGTTGGCGATTTAACCCTTGGGTTTCGGCGTGTTGGGCTTCCAGTTCTTTAAACGATTGCCGCAGTTGGGCGACCATTTGATTGAAGGTTTCAGCCAGTTCTCCGACTTCGTCGCAGCGGGAAATTTGAACCGTTTGATTCCACTGTCCGCTGGCAATTTTTCGGGCGACTTGGTTGAGGTTTAGAAGCGGCCGAGTCACCCAGCGGGCGGTCAAAACTCCGATCGCGATCGTGACGGCTAACGCCACCAGACAGAGGAGCAGCGTGGTGCGGGCGTTGGCGTCAATTTGACCCATAAAATCTGCCTCCGGTATGGCTACCACGATCAGCCAATTTAAACCGAATTGATCGCGGTGCGGGACGACCTGGATGAACTGCCGTTCTCGGCCGATTTTGAAATCGCTTTGATAGGTTTCTTCGATCTGGCTCAAATGCTCAAAATTTTGATGGAGATAATCCGCGATCGCTCGAAGTTTTGGGTTCTGACTATCCGCAATTTTCAAGCGTTTTTCCCCCCCTTTTTCGTCGATAAAAAAGGGTTTTTCCGCCGTCGAAGTTGCCACTAAAAATCCGGACGGTTCGAGAATGAAAATTTCGGCGTTGGGGCTGATCTGGATACTTTGCAGAAAATTATCGATCAAACCGAGGACGAAATCCACACCCACAATCCCCATGAATTGACCGTCGCGATCGTAGAGGGGACGGGAGGCGGTGAGGCCGAGTTCTCCGTTGGTAAATGGGTAAATTTGGCTCCAATTGGGTTGCTCCAATACCAGGGTTTTGGTGTACCAGGGTCGAATTCTCGGGTCGTAGCGATCGCGATCGATTTGGGGGCCGCGCTCGCCTTCCGGGGTCAGTTGATAGATCCTTCGTTCGGGCGGTTGTCGCACGATTTGCGAATGAAATGAACCGTCCTCATTCAGTTTTACA
Source organism: Lyngbya sp. CCY1209 (assembly GCF_035615495.1). GTDB lineage: Bacteria > Cyanobacteriota > Cyanobacteriia > Cyanobacteriales > Microcoleaceae > Limnospira. Next base: position 11,712 of record NZ_JAJENU010000498.1, read on the forward strand.
TAAATAAATTTTCCTCCCTCATTTGCCATGTAAGTGGCGTGGACAGAATCGAAGAGATCCAAAAGCTGAAATAGGGAATATTCTGAATTTTGAATGTCGTCAAAATTGAGTCCGCCCGCCCGGGTTTCTTGGGCGATAATTTTGGCGATTAGGTGAGGTTGCTCCAGAAAAGTATCCAGATGCATCGTGACGCGAGCGGTCACTTCGTTGCGAAGTTGGTTGGCGACCTCCAGGACGGCTTGCTGACCGTTCCGCCACGACAGATATCCCGTGATCCCGACCGTGGCGCAGATCTGAAGCACGAAGGGAATAATGATGGCTCGTCGCAGGGGAACGTGATGTAAGAATTGGACGCTACTGTTTTGAAAAAAGCGAATTAACATGGTCTGTGACCGACTCGATGGGGATTGTATAATCGGATGTCGCGATCGCGATCCGGCGAGAAGAATCCGGCCGAACTCGTAACACATACGAGCCTGACAGAACGACTTGATATTGTAGTTATACCACGGCCGAAGTCGGCAACGGGAACGCCGACGGTCACGGGTTCATCGCTTCCAAAGAATCATTTCCGAGCCGACCACGGGATTTCGGGCAATTATTTTGCCATCATTGTCGCAAATTTCTAAGCGGGTAAAATCGAGCGATCGCACTTTTTTGAAAAGCTGATTTGCAAAGCGATTCTGATCCTTATCGTCCAATTCGTGCCATTCCTCGCCCACCTCGACCCGCAACAAACTGGCGGCAAAATTGGCATCGACGGCTCGAATTAAATCGCCGCCGTAGCGATCGCTAAACTCGGCGAGGCGATCGCGGATCGAGTCGTTCAAATAGGGTCGGGCGACCGCCGGAGGGGCGATCAAAGCCACCGGTTCGGGAGAGTTTGGGGCGGTCAATTCTGCGGGTAAATTCCCAGATTTTTGTCCCGCGACAGGTTCTTCAATTTCCGGGATTTCTGCCGGTTCCGGTTCCGGTTCCGGCACGGGTTCTTCCATTTCTACGATTTCCGGTTCCGGTTCCGGTTCCGGTTCCGAAATGGGTTCTTCAATTGCTACAATTTCTGGAGTTTCCGGGGGTTCTGGCGGTTCCGGTTCCGGAGTGGAAATGGCTGGCCGGATCTCCTCGGTGGGGGGAGGTTCGGCGACTTCTTCGGCGACGCGATTGGGGGAGAAGAAAATGAACAGCCCCACCGCCACCGCCAAGGCAATCGCGCCCCACACCCAGCCCGAGAGTCCCCGGCGGGTGGGAAATTGGGGTTCCGCTTCCAACCGTTCCACCGTCCCCTCCAAGGTTTTGATGAGTTGCCGCAGCAGTGCGATCGCCGCGTCGCGAAGCGGGCTCCCCCGGGATTTGCGGGCGGATCGCCGTCGCCGTCGGACGGGGCGGGGTTGGGGGGGTGTCGGTCGATCCTGGGACATTGAAAATCGCCCTGACGGGGCAAACGCGCTAAAGTTAAACGGGGCATATTCCAGCCCCACTCTACCATTTTGTCCTGTAGAAATTCGTCGATTTTGAGAATTCAATGAAACGCCGTCAATTTTGGATGATCACCAGTCTCGCCAGTTTAGGGGCGATCGGTTGGTGGGGAGGTTTTCGAGGCTGGTGGCGATCGCGACAGCCGTTTTCAGAGGCCGAAACGATCGCCGCCGCCGACGCACTCACCCCCGCCACCCCGCCCCTGTTCCGGTTCGCCGCCGTCGCCGACACGGGAACCGGCGATCGCGCTCAATATGCCGTCGCCCGGGCGATGGTTCGCCATCACAAACGCCACCCTTTCGATCTGGTATTACTGGCCGGAGATAATATTTATCGGAATGGCGAAATTGAGAAAATTAACAAGGTCTTCGAGCGACCTTACCAACCGTTATTGCGACGGGGCGTCAAATTTTATGCCTGTCTTGGCAACCACGACATCCGCACCGAAAATGGCGATCGACAAGTCGAATATCCCCACTTCAACATGGCGGGTCGGTATTACACATTCCGCCGGGATTTCGTGCAGTTTTTCGCCCTGGAAACGACGAATGAAGCGGACTGGGAAACCCAACTGACCTGGCTGCGATCGGAACTGCGAAAAAGTGACGCCCCGTGGAAAGTCGTTTTCGGCCATCACCCCCTTTATTCTTCCGGAAAATATGGGGTGAATGAAGGGCGGATCAAAAAGCTGACACCCCTGTTTAAAAAATACGGCGTGCAACTGTATATCAACGGCCACGAACACGATTACGAACGCACCCGCCCCATCGACGGGACGACTTATTTGATTTGCGGTGCGGGGGCTAAAAGCCGTCCGGTGGGGCGATCGGAGTGGACGGAATACGCCACGGAACGCCTCAGTTTTGCGGTGAATGAAGTCTACGGCGATCGCATCGTTATTTCGGGAATTGACAAGAAGGGCAGGGTGTTCGATCGCGGCGTGATTTGGCAATAGTTGAGGTACTTATCCGACATAGTAACCGTCTTCATATTGTTCAATAAAAACGTAAAATTATCGTTCTTTTTTTCATAATTTTACAACCCAAAAATATGTTAAACTACACTACAGGATAAGCGATCGCCCATTTTCAGGAGGAAGTCCCGATGGTACAATCTCCGTCAAAATCCGTCACCTTAGAAGAGTTTCTGAAGCTGCCAGAAACCAAACCCGCTGGGGAATATATTAATGGTCATATTGTTCAGAAACCGATGCCGCAGGGTAAGCATAGCACGATTCAAACCGAGTTTTCGACAACTGTCAACGCCATTTTAAAGCCCCGGAAAATCGCCCGGGCTTTTTCGGAGTTGCGTTGTACGTTCGGGGGGCGATCGCTCGTTCCCGATGTTTCAATTTGGACGTGGAATCGAATTCCCCGCGACTCGAATGGCGAGATTTCCAATCGCTTTTTAATCGCACCGGACTGGACAATCGAAATTATGTCGCCCGAACAGAGTCAAACCAAAGTCACAAAAAATATTTTACACTGTCTCAGTCACGGAAGTCAAATGGGTTGGTTAATCGACCCCCAAGAACGGACGGTTTTTGTGTATTTTCCCCGGCGACAGCCGGAAGTATTTGACGAAGCGGAACAACTGCTTCCCGTCCCCGATTTTGCCGGCGATTTGAGTTTGAGTTTGGGTTCAATTTTTGACTGGTTGTTAGAATAATCTAGAATCCCAGAAACCCCCAAAGTCTCCGAGTTTCCAACTCCCCCCTTACCAAGGGGAGCCGGGGGCGATCGCCCGTTTCAAAACTCAATTTCCGACGATCGCTGCGATCGCCACATCGCCAACATAATTTTAATTTCACCGTAATCATAATCTCCTTTCAAATACTCAAAAATCTGTCGGAGGGAGTCATCTCCAACAGTTGCGATCGCATTCAAAATCACCTGCTGGCGTTCCGGAGATATCAGGCGATCGACATCGATATCGCCGTAATTCAGGGCGATCAATTCGGCTAAATGCCCGTAAATCGTACTCGGTTTCAAACCCCGTTCGTCGGCGATCGCATCCACGCTCAACCCCTGTTGGTACAGTTCTAACGTCTTGAGTAGCGTCTCCGAAAGGGTATCCCAAATCGAGATGGTTTGTTGCTTCGGGGGGGCGGACTTGAGGGGCAGTCCTTGTTCCTCGCAGAACTGGTTGATGGCGCTCAAAAACTGCCGTCCATATTGTCTCAGTTTGTGCGTTCCGACGCCCGAAATTTCCAACAAATCGGCTTCGCTTGCGGGGCGTTCCCGCGCCATCAATTGCAGGGTGGAATCCGGGAAAACGACGTAGGGCGGCACTTGCTTTTCGTCGGCAATTGTTTTGCGGAGTTTGCGGAGATGTTCAAATAACATTCCCACCTCCGCCGCCAGCGAGCGGCTTTGTTGTTCCAGTTGGGGTTTCGGCGGCACGGCGACTTTCACTTCCCGCTGTTTTTTCATCACCTCCCAACTGTGGCGATTTAACTTCAAAATCGAATAGCCGTCCGTCGTCTGATCTAAGAGTCCTTGATGCAGCAGCGATCGCGCCAACAATTTCCAATCGTCCGCCGTTTTATCCCGCCCGATGCCGTAGGTGGAAAGCTTGTCGTGTCCGCGATCGAGGACTTTTTTACTCTTGGAACCCCGCAATACATCGATAATATAATTCATCCCGAATCGTTCCTGACATCGCGCCACGCAGGAGAGAAATTTCATCGCCTCCACCGTCCAATCTTCGAGGGGTTTCTGGTGGCGGCAGTTGTCGCACTGGCCGCAATTTCCGGGGAATTCTTCGCCGAAATAGCGCAGTTGGATGCGGTGGCGGCAATCCGTCGAGGCGGCATAATCGAGCACCTGTCGCAACTGCTGGCGGGCGATCCGCCGTTCGTCCTCGTCGGGTTTTTGCTCGATCAAATATTCGATGGTTTTGACATCGCCGTAGCTGAATAACAGCAGACATTGCGCCGCTTCCCCGTCCCGCCCCGCCCGCCCGGACTCCTGATAATAACTTTCCAAGCTTTTGGGTAAATCGTAGTGAATGACAAACCGAACATCTGGCTTGTCGATGCCCATGCCGAAGGCGACGGTTGCCACCATAATTTGTACGTCATCCCGGATAAATCGGGTTTGATTTTCGATGCGTTCGTAGTCTTCCATTCCGGCATGGTAGGGGAGGGCGGGAATGTTTTCTTTTTGCAGTTTAAACGCCACTTCCTCCACCCGCTTTCGACTGGAACAATAGATGATGCCCGAACCGTCGAGCGATCGCATCAAATTTAACAGTTGGGTGAAGCGGTGCTTTTCTTTCGGGATGACTTGATAGTAAAGGTTGGAGCGGTAAAAACTGGCGACGTGGACGTATGGTTTTTGGAGGGCGAGTTGTTTGACGATGTCGCGTCTCACCCGTTCCGTGGCGGTGGCGGTGAGCGCCATCGCGGGGACGTGGGGATAGCGCGATCGCACCTGTTTTAATTGTCGATATTCGGGGCGAAAATCGTGCCCCCACTCGGAGACACAATGGGCTTCATCGATCGCAAATGCAGAAATCCCCAGTTCCGCATCGATGCGATCGAGAAATTCGAGAAACTGGGGAGATAAAAGCCGCTCCGGGGCGACATAAAGCAGTTTAATTTTGCCTTCGAGAATCGCGGACACCCGCTGGCGGACGCCGTGGGGGGACAGGGTGCTGTTGAGAAATGTCGCCCCGATGCCGTTATCTTGCAGGGCTTCCACCTGATCTTGCATCAGGGCGATTAAGGGCGAAACCACCACCGTCACCCCCGGTTTGAGCAGGGCGGGAAGCTGGAAACAGAGGGACTTTCCACCCCCCGTGGGCATGATTATCAATGTATCCCGTTTCTGCAACACCTGTTCGATAATCTCCCGCTGTCCCGGGCGGAAGGTGTCGTATCCAAAATACTGTTTCAGACACTGTTCGAGAGATTGGGGTTGGGTGAGAGGTGGCGGAAACCCTGACATCGATTGGCGATCGCGGTTGACTGCCTTTTTATTCTACCTCGATTGAGAATCTTTTTCCCCGACCGTCACATCGTATCCCGGATTGAACTGCGATCGGTAGTAGACGCCGGAGCCGCTATCGGGGACGAAGTGACAAGACAAATAAGACTTCCAAAACGCCTTCCAAATCGGTTCTTTGGAGATGCGATAATAATCTCCGAGAACGGGCTTGATGGCTTCGTTGGCTCGGAGTAGGTGATAGTGGGGAATACTCAGGAAAATATGGTGGACGACGTGGGTGCCGATATTGTGGTGGATGGGGTTGATGAAACCGTAGTCGCGATCGATGGTTGATAATGCCCCTTTGAGGAAGTACCAGTCATCGCCCCGATACCAAGGAATGTCATCTTCCGTGTGGTGTAAAAAGGTGACGAGATCCAGCCATATGACAAAAATGAGGTAGGGAACCAGGTAGAATTTAAGGAAAAATAGCCCGCCGTATTGGACGGTTAAAAAGACCAAAAATCCCGCAAATGCAACCCAGCAAACCGTACTGGTTATCACATCCCATTTTTCCGACGGGCGAAACAGGGGGCTGCTGGGTAAAAAATGCGACCCTTCCCGACGGGGGGAACGGACGAAAAGATAGATGGGATAGGCAAACAGCATCAGATAAAAGCGAACAAGCTTTTCGTACCAAAGCATCTGATTGTAGTCGCTTTCTATCACCGGATACCAGCTTTCATCGGTGTCGATATTGCCGGTGTTGGCGTGGTGGGTGCGGTGGCTGATCCGCCAAGCGTGGTAGGGAACCAACAGGGGGGTGTGGCTCAGGTGTCCGATCAGGTTATTCAACCGTTTGGATTTGGAAAACGAACCGTGTCCGCAATCGTGCCCGACGACAAATAGGGACCAGAAAAGCGTCCCCTGGATGAGCCAGAAAATCGGGTAAAACCACCAGCTATCTAGGTAGGCGGCGATCGCGTAAAACCCCGCAATCAGACCCACATCTAAAAAAAAGTAGGCCAGGGAACGGCCTGCGGAGGGTTCAAAACAATCGGGGGGAATTGCGGCTTTCAAATCTTGGAGCGTGAAGGGCAGCTCCTTATTCTTGGGGTGAGAACTCCCCGCAGTCGGAGAATCAGCTTGTAATTGCATTGAGTTGTCTGTAACTAGAGATTGATTGAAGTTTTCATTGAATTGCTGTCCCCTTTTAAAAGGCACTTCAATACTCTACACGCTCGACATCAATAAAGCAAGTCTCTCAACGAATCCGCGACCACAAGATAAAATTTTGATAAAATTTTGCCATTTTAACGAATTTTGTGCTATTTTTGCGACATCGACGGGCGGTCACATCTGACGGGTCAAATCGGGCCAATTGCCGCATCCTGTTTGAGCCGATCGCGATCGGCGGTTTTGAACCTCGGAAAATATTGCGATCGCGGCAATTGTATGCAGTGTGTCGAACAGCAAAATTTTTGATGATAACAAGCCGATGCGGCGATCGCACTTCAATGGGTTGACCGGCTCATTTATTGAGTCCATAAATCATATCGAACGCTATAATATATGATGGCTCGGATTTGTTGATTTTGAAAATGAGAACGGTTGATTTATTTTCGGGTTGCGGGGGGTTGTCCCTGGGATTTCAAAATGCGGGATTTGAGATTCTGTCCGCCTTTGACTGTTGGAAACCGGCGATCGCGGTTTATCGACAAAATTTCAAACATCCCATCACCGAAATCGATCTGGCGGCGACAGAAGCCCGAGATCTCATTGCCGAATTACAACCGGATATAATCATTGGCGGCCCCCCCTGCCAAGACTTTTCCAGCGCGGGGAAGCGGGATGAGAGTCTGGGTCGAGCGAATCTAACCTTAAGTTTTGCAGAGATTGTCACCCATGTCAAGCCGAGCTGGTTTGTCATGGAAAATGTGACGAGAATTGCCAAAAGTCAGGTTTTGGAAAGTGCGATCGCACTCTTCAAAAAAAGCGGCTACGGCCTGACATCTTCGGTTTTGAACGCGAGTTATTGCGGCGTTCCGCAGGCGAGAAAAAGATATTTTTTAATCGGTCAACTGGGTGGCAACGACGGAGATTTGAGCGAGTATTTGATAAAAAATCAGTCGTCCGAACCCATGACGGTATTCGAGTATTTGGGGGACAGCTTGGGAATCGAGTATTTTTATCGCCACCCGAGAAGTTATAAAAGGCGGGGGGTTTTCAGCATTCACGAACCCAGCCCGACGGTGCGGGGGGTGAACCGTCCCGTCCCGAAAACCTACAAAAAACATCCGGGAGATCCCTGCGATATCGACGAGAATTTGCGGCCGCTGACGACAATCGAACGCAGTTACATTCAAACCTTCCCGAAAACCTTCAAATTCGAGGGCGGCAAATCGGATTTGGAACAAATGATCGGCAATGCGGTTCCGGTGAAGTTGGCGGAATATGTCGCCCGCTGTATTCTTAAATTTGTGGAAAGTGGGAGTTGTCATCAAGTTGAAATTTGCCGCGATCGCCAGTTGAGTTTATTTTGAAATAATGGGGTGTCGCCTTGCAATACCCTAAACCCCTCAAAAACGATTGCGATGCGGTTTCGGGGGCATCTTGCCACTTACTCTTTGGACTTGCAATCTCCTAAACCCCTCAAAAACGATTGCGACCTTCATCCGAGAGAGTCGCCCATTCATCCGGGGTCTTGCAATCTCCTAAACCCCTCAAAAACGATTGCGACTCGGCGTTTTCGGCGGCGATCGCGTCGTACCGCTCTTGCTTGCAATCTCCTAAACCCCTCAAAAACGATTGCGACCCGATACTGAACTGGTTAGCCAGTTACAAGGGAGAATACTTGCAATCTCCTAAACCCCTCAAAAACGATTGCGACTCGAGGCGTTCTCGGAGGGGTTCTACTATTCCGAAGACCTTGCAATCTCCTAAACCCCTCAAAAACGATTGCGACTCAAAATCATCCGCCGATCGACCTGGCGGCTTTCGCGCTTGCAATCTCCTAAACCCCTCAAAAACGATTGCGACTTGGTCGGATTTACAATTGTTGTGATGTTCCTGTTCTTGCAATCTCCTAAACCCCTCAAAAACGATTGCGACTCGCCGAGCGGTGCCGGGATTACCTGAAGGGAAGCTTGCAATCTCCTAAACCCCTCAAAAACGATTGCGACGCCTTTATAAAGTCCAGTTCGGGAACTTGCCCATCTTGCAATCTCCTAAACCCCTCAAAAACGATTGCGACGCTCGAAGCCGTCGAGGGGGAGGCGAGAACTTTGCTTGCAATCTCCTAAACCCCTCAAAAACGATTGCGACTAGCCGTTCCGAGCCCCTGATCATGTGCCTGGAGGGCTTGCAATCTCCTAAACCCCTCAAAAACGATTGCGACTTTCTACGGGTTTTTGGAATGTTGGGATTAACCCCTTGCAATCTCCTAAACCCCTCAAAAACGATTGCGACCCGCATTTCAGGTGCATTGGAAAAGCGGGGATTGGAGGTCTTGCAATCTCCTAAACCCCTCAAAAACGATTGCGACATTCCCGCATCGTCAATCTCCAGAGGCATTACACTTGCAATCTCCTAAACCCCTCAAAAACGATTGCGACGATCACTTTTCGCCAATTCATCCATTTCGTCATCCAGCTTGCAATCTCCTAAACCCCTCAAAAACGATTGCGACGGTGCGAGAATTGAAACCGCTTACATCGAGTTTCCTTGCAATCTCCTAAACCCCTCAAAAACGATTGCGACGCGCCTTGGCGTAGAGTCCGCGAGTCGGGACGATCTTGCAATCTCCTAAACCCCTCAAAAACGATTGCGACTTTCGGGCGCCGCGCACCCGGCCCAAATATTTCAAACTTGCAATCTCCTAAACCCCTCAAAAACGATTGCGACGGCCCCTCATTCAAACGGAATCTGTAACTGGATTCCGTCGAGCGTTTGCGCGGGCCTCTCCTCAGATTTGCGTTTCGGGGATCGTTGTCGCCGCGATCGCTTCTGAGAATTCGGCTCAATTGACTGCCTGGAGAGCGTTTCAGGATTTGCGCGACGCTCGCCCGAGGGCAAAGATAGGTCTATCCCCGATGGGGTAAGGGATTGAGTCAATTTTTTTTGGGTCTCGTCGCCCAACACCTCCTTCTCCGCGCAATTGGATTTTTGAGAATTTCGCAATTTGGATTTTTGATGGGTGTCCCCCAGATTGTTTGCCATGTCACGGGCTTTGGTGCTGTCGCGATCGCCATCGAGGGGAACGGTCGATGGTGCAGCTTCCTGTCTCATCGTCCCCATTGGGGACTCTCCCGATGGCGCGTCTCCATCGAATGCGGGGATTTCTCCCCGAACAGGCTTAACTTCCCACTCCCAAGAGCGGTAGCTTCTTGCGAAGGCTGTTTTACCCCGTCCTTCCGGCGTGGCGGGTCGGAAGGCTCGGTTGAGAATATTTCGGGCCGCGTTGATGTCCGCGTGTTCGGCGTGTCCGCACTGCTGACAGCGGAACGTCGCCTGGTTGGGTCGGTTTGCTTTGTCAGTATAGCCGCAAACTCGACATTCCTGGCTGGTGTGGTGGGCCGGAACCTTGACAACTTCCCGCTTACAATCTTCGGGGTCGATCAACCCCATCGCGATCGCCGCGTCGTTGATATCTTTCGCTTTGGACTTCAACATTTCAACCCGGCGCCCGTGGGTGTTGCGGAGGATCGCCCGGTTCAACCCCGCTTTCTGGGCTTTGCGATTTTTGGCGTAGGTTTTTCCGTCTTCCGTCAGGTTCGTTTTAGAAGCGGCGGTCATATTTTGCAGGTTGAGGTCTTCGCAGGCAATCCCGTCGTATTGGCGAACCAATCGCGTCGTTATTTTATGATCGCTGGCCCGCCCCCGACGGCGCTGCTTTTCGTGAATTCGCTGAAAAGCTTTGTGAGTTTTTCGGTAATTGTTGGAAGGCTTTTCTCCCTTTTTGGGTTCGCGACGATCTAACTGGTTTTGCAGCCGCTTCAACCGCTTGTTTTCGCGATCGCGCCGCCGAATTTGCCGAATCGCCCGTTCGGGCAAGCTTTCATCCTTGAGGCGATCGGTGCGGGGCAATATCTGCCGTCCGGAATCGTCCGTGAACAAACTCACAACCCCGGCATCGAGTCCGACAGCACGGAGATCGTCACTCGATCGCTTGAGATTCACACCTTTTAAATTGACCTCAAACTCCCCCGTCAGTTGCAGGTAATACCCAGACGATTCCCGCAATATCCGACCGTTGGCGATGTGGCGATCGCCCCACCGTTCGGGAAGGCCTTTGACCTGTACCCAGCCCAATTTGGGAATCCGCACCTGGTCGAGTTTTGTTTTCCAGGTGGAATCGATCAGCTTTTTTTTCGGCTCCTTATATTTCCCAATATCCGGTTCCCCCCGTTCTTTCAACTCCTTCCGTCGGGCGTTCCAGGCTTCTCGGTCGGACTTGATGCGGGCTTTGTCTTCCTCGGTCTTTGGTTCCCGAATTGCGGCATTAAAGTCGGTCAGACTGCGAATCACTTCGCTGTTGCGATTTTTAAATCGGGGCTTACCCCGTTTGCCCGTTCGGTATTCCTGCCAAGCACCGCCCAATCGTTTGAGAAGGCCGGCGACAAGCTTCCCGTGAATTGTCTCAAATCTCGCTTTGATCGGATCGGGAACTTTTTCATCTCCGGCAATCGCCTCTTTTGAAAACAACCTGGACAGGGCGTATTCGGGATTGATCCCCTCGTAATCAAAAGGCGGTTCCTTTATCCAGTGAAGCTTGACCGGATCGATCTCCGGCGTGTGGAGATAATGCCGAACTCCCTTTTTGGTCTGGCGTTCCTCGATGAAGCAACCCGATCTGAGGTTCGGAATTCCCGAATAGATTTTGATCGTCCCAAAGACTTCGACGTGATAGTTATTGTAGCCCGGATAGTCGTTGATGCTGACGCGCTTTACCGTGGTGCGGTTCGCACAGAGCAACCAGTGTTTTTTCTTGTCGAGTTTGAGGTTGCCTTTGCGATCGCGTTTGAGGTTGCCTTTTTTGTTGGTGACAGCCACCTCGATTTCGTTGAACTGCGATCGCAGGGGGGCGAGGGCGACTTTTTCCCACTCCACAAATTTCCACCGTCTCAGGACTTCGGGATCGACTGCAACATCGGGATCTTTTTTGCGATCGAGCTTCGGCAGGTAGCGACATTGCTGGCGCATACGCCAGTAGTCGTGCCAGTTGAGCAATGCCAAACCCCGGTTCCAAATCCAGTTTGCCAAATCGAGCCAGTCGTCGATCGGGGCTTGTTGCTCGGCCGACAAATCCAGCTTGAATTCGACAATCTTAGCGGTCAGGATGGGTTCCACGGTGCGATTCGGCTCAACCCCTCAATAACGATGAGAACCATTCCACGAGTATAGCAGAACCGACGAGCTTTGACCACTTGTGACCCAGCGATCGCACCATCTGGTATAATCTCCCCAGGATAAGATAGCAAAAAAAACTGCTTCGGCAAACACCGCCAAAGCAGTCATCTATCAGATCCGGCGATCGCCGGACTGACTTACACCACATCTTTCAAAATTCGGTTGCTAGATCTAGAAACCGGGTTTCTACCAATATCTCGATGGAGAAATCAATATCTTTCTAGAAACCCGGTTTCTTCCTCCCAACAGATAACGTAACTCGATCTAGAAACCGGGTTTCTACCAATATCTCGGTGGAGAACCCAACACCTTTCTAGAAACCCGGTTTCTTCCTCCCCACGAAATCCTTCATTCCTCCATTTTCGCCACATCCAACCGCGTCTTCAAAACCGAATCCGGATTCAGGCTGATCGAATCAATTCCAGCCTCCACCAAGAAGCGGGCGAACTCCGGATAATCGCTCGGCGCCTGACCGCAAATTCCGATTTTTCGGCCGTGTTTTTTCGCCGCCGCGATCGCCCATTTTACCATCCGTTTCACCGCCTCATCTCGTTCGTCGAAAATGTGCGCCACCAAGCCAGAATCCCGATCCAATCCCAACGTCAATTGGGTTAAATCGTTCGATCCGATGGAGAAGCCGTCGAACACCTGGCAAAACTCGTCCGCCAACAAAACGTTACTGGGCAACTCGCACATCACATAAACTTGCAAGCTATTTTCCCCCCGTTTCAAACCGTGTTTTTCCATCTCCGCCAACACGTTTCGCCCCTCCTCTGGCGTGCGACAGAACGGAATCATCGGAATCACGTTCGCCAGTCCCATCTCGTCCCGAACTCGCTTCAGAGCCCGACATTCCAACGCGAACGCCGCCCGATATTTGGAATCCGTATAGCGAGATGCCCCCCGCCACCCGATCATCGGGTTTTCTTCCTCGGGTTCAAATTGCCGACCGCCCAACAAATTGGCGTATTCGTTACTCTTGAAATCGCTCATCCGCACCACCACGGGATTGGGATAAAACGCGGCCGCGATCGTGCCGATGCCGTGGGCGAGTTTGTCCACAAAATAATCCGGTTTTTGCTCAAATCCCGCCGTCAGCCGTTCGATTTCCCGCCGCGCCGCCTCATCTTCAATGTCGTCAAAATGAATTAACGCCAGGGGATGAACTTTGATATGGTTGGCGATGATAAATTCCAGCCGCGCCAACCCCACGCCGTCGCAGGGAACAGAAGCCAGACGAAACGCCTCTTCCGGGTTGCCCACATTCATCAAAATTTGTGTCCGGGTTTTGGGGAGGTCATCGAGTACCGTTTCCGCGATCGCAAACGGAATCAAACCCTCGTAAACCTTGCCCGTTTCCCCCTCGGCACAGGAAACCGTCACCTCCTGACCCGATCGCACCGCATCCGTCGCATTTCCGCATCCTACAATTGCCGGAATTCCCATTTCTCGGGCAATAATTGCCGCGTGACAAGTCCGCCCCCCGGAATTGGTAATAATCGCCGAAGCCTTTTTCATGATCGGTTCCCAATCCGGATCGGTTTTTTGGGTGACGAGCACTTCACCGGGTCGGAATTCGTCGATCCGCTGCACGTTTAAAATAACTCGCGCCTTGCCCTGTCCGACGCGATCGCCAACGGCCCGACCTTCCGCCAACACCTCACCGCCGCCGTGGATGTGATACTGTCGCAGGACGCGATCGCACTTTTGAGATTCCACCGTCTCCGGGCGGGCCTGGACCACGAACAATTCCCCCGTTTGTCCATCTTTCGCCCACTCGATATCCATCGGGGAATAGCCGCCGCGAATTTGGGAATAGTGGTCCTCGATCGCCAGGGCCCACCGCGCCAGTTTCAGGATTTCATTGTCGCTGAGGGCGAATTGTCGCTGCTGGGCTTCCGGGACGGGGACGGTGCGGGTGGAGTGGGTGCGATCATAGATCATCTTCATCGCCTTGGACCCGAGGCGCTTTTCCAAAATCGGGCGGAATCCTTCCCGCAGGGTGGGTTTGAAAACTTTGTACTCGTCCGGGTTGACGGCCCCCTGGACCACCGTTTCCCCCAAACCGTAGGCGGCGGTGATCAGAACCGCGTTTTTGAAGCCGGTTTCCGTGTCGATGGAGAACATCACGCCGGAGGTGGCCAGGTCCGATCGCACCATTTTCTGGACGCCGATGGAGAGGGCGACGTCGAAATGATCGAATCCTTTTAACGTCCGGTAGGAGATGGCGCGATCGGTGAACAGGGAAGCGAAACACTTGCGGGTTGCCTGCAGGACCGCTTTCAAGCCGCGGATATTCAGGTAGGTTTCCTGCTGTCCGGCGAAGCTGGCGTCGGGGAGATCTTCGGCGGTGGCGGACGATCGCACCGCCACATCGGTTTCGCCGCCGTAGCGATCGCACAATTGTTGGTAGGCGAGGGCGATCGCTTCTTCCAGGTCGGGGGGCAAGAGGGTATTGGCGATCAGCGATCGGGCTTCGAGTCCGTGGCAGCGGAGGTTTTTGATATCTTCCACATCGAGATCGGCGAACAACTCCCGCAGGCGGGTTTCCAAATCGGCGTATTCGATAAAGCGACGGTAAGCCTCGGCGGTGATGGCGAACCCCTGGGGGACTTCGATGCCCCGGGGTCGCAGTTGCCGGATCATTTCGCCCAGGGAGGCATTTTTACCGCCCACCAAGGGCAGGTCTGCGAGTCCGACTTCCTCGAACCACAAAACGAGGGATTTGGACTTGTTAACCGGCGCTTTTTTTTGGGTGGATAGTTTCAACATGGGGTAAAAAACTCCAAATTAAAGTTGCCGCCAACGGGATGACGGCGCAGTTTTTATCGGTTTTATGAGAAACAGGGGCAGACCGGTTCCGTACCGCGATCGCCCATTTCTCCCTATTTTACTGAGTCCAGAAAATGATATTGCCGTTGATCCCCGGCTTTTTGTCGTGACATAAAGCCGGTTTTTCAATATTTATCGTCCGGACTTACGTTCGAGCTTGTGTTTTCTTTGACTGTACTTTTATTGTATTGTTTTTCTCATAAACGGCCATATCCCCCGGCCGTCGCCCACAGTTACCGGGCGAAAAAATTGGCGATTTCTCTGGAGTATGGGTTATTCTTAAAAAAGATTAAGAACATGAGGAACGCCCGATGAAAGTTAAGAAACGTAACGAATCGCCCACTTCATTAAGCCGCGATCGTTGCCGGGAGATCACCTGTCCGATACAATTTATTCTGGAGATCATCGGCAGCAAATGGTCGATCCAAATCCTGCGAGAACTCTTCCGAAGCGATTTGAGAACCCACGAATTGCTCGAAGCCCTGCCGGGGATCAGCACAAAAACCCTAACTATCCGATTGAGACAGTTAGAGCGCTACGGTTTATTAATCCGGACGGTTTACCCCGAAATCCCCCCCCACGTCGAATATTCCCTCACCGATAAAGGCCGGGAACTCAAACCGGTCATCCTGGCACTCAAACAAGTCGGAGAACTGTGGCTAGAGGAGAAACCCTGCGTCTGTCACTTGGAGTTGAGTGGGTAACCAATCCCCGCGAAGACAGCGACGGGGCTTTCTAGCCCTAACCTGTGAGAGTTGGGGTGTGGGGAGTAGGGAAAATGAAAAATGAAAAATGAAAAATACTAATTCCCTATTCCCGATTCCCGATTCCCGATTCCCGATTCCCGATTCCCGATTCCCTATTCCCGACTAACGTCCGATGCGGCCCGTGAAGCCGGAAGCCTTGAACTGTTCGAGTTTCAGGGGGGTTTTGAGGGCGGCGGGCACGGAAATCCTCAGTTCAAAGTCGCTCACCCCCGGGGGCACCACGTCGATGCTGCCGAGGCGGGTGCGGTTCTGCATGACGCGGTTATCGTTGGCGTCGTAGATGCGTCCGAAGATGTCGGCATCGACGACGGTTTTGCCAGAGGTGTTTTTGGCCTTTCCGGTGACGATGAAACAGTTGGCGTCTTGGATGGAACCGCTGGAAACCATGCCTTCGGAGAGTTCCGCCGGACAGTCTTTGTAGCCGAGATCGAATAATTCGACCTGAATCATCGCCCAGGCGGGGGGAGCCCACAGCCAACCGAGGAACCCGATGACGACGGACGCCAGGAGAGCGGGAAAAATTCGCGATCGCATAAAATTCACCCTATCGAT
This sequence comes from Lyngbya sp. CCY1209, assembly GCF_035615495.1. GTDB lineage: Bacteria > Cyanobacteriota > Cyanobacteriia > Cyanobacteriales > Microcoleaceae > Limnospira. Next base: position 27,676 of record NZ_JAJENU010000498.1, read on the forward strand.
TTCAATCTCTTAGCTTACCGCCCGGGGGGGGTTTCGGGGAATCCGGCGTGATAAACTGTCGCTGCGCGACGGGTGTAGGGTGTAGGGTGTAGGGTGTGGGGAAAGTCAAAAGTCAAATAACCGATTAGACTTGCGATAAACTGGGGAACGATCGCACATCCACACGAAACGACAGATTATGAATGCACGGGTTTTGATTCTCGGGGGCCAGGGCCGCATCGGTAGCAGTGTCGCCCGGGATCTGACTCAACACGCATCGGCGGAAATTACCGTCACCGGACGCAACGGCAGCACGGGGCGATCGGGGGATTTTCGCTATTTATCCTTAGATTTGGGCGATCGCGATAAGTTGCGAACTGCAATCGCCGAGTCGGATTTGGTGGTGCACTGTGCCGGTCCGTTTCACTACCGGGACACCGCCGTTCTGGAACACTGCATCGCCGAACGGGTCAATTATATCGACGTCAGCGACAACCGCAGCTTCACCCGCCGGATTTTGGAGCGGTGCGAGGCGGCGAAGGAAGCGGGGGTGACGGCTATTGTGAATAGCGGCATTTTTCCGGGCATTTCCAACAGTCTGGTGCGGCAGGGTGTGGAACAGTTGGACGAGGCGGACACCATCCACCTCAGTTATGTCGTCGGCGGCTCCGGCGGGGCGGGGTTGACGGTGATGCGAACCACCTTTTTGGGGCTGCAAAAACCCTTTGAAGTGTGGCTGGACGGCCAGTGGCAGACCGTCAAACCCTACAGCGATCGCGAAACAATCGAATTTCCCAAACCCTACGGAAAAACGGGAGTTTACTGGTTCGATATGCCCGAATGTTTCACCCTGGCGGAATCGTTTCCCGTCAAAACTGTGATCACCAAATTCGGCACGGCACCCGACTTTTACAATCACCTCACCTGGAGCGTCGCCCACTGGTGGCCGGCGAGTTGGCTGCAAAATCCCAACGTGATCGAATTCCTCTCCCACGTCAGCTATCAAATGACCGAAGTGACGGACAATTTCAGCGGCATCGGCGTGGCGGTGCGATCGCACGTCAGCGGCAAAAAAAACGGAAAACCCGCCCAATTCTGCTCCACCGTCGTCCACGATAATACCGCAGTTATTGCCGGCATCGGTACGGGGACGATCGCCCAGTTGATGTTAGAAAATCGCCTGCAAAAGCCCGGAGTTTTGCCCGTCGAGGAAGTTCTGCCGACGGCGTTGTTTGAGGAAATGATGGGCGATCGCAACATCGAGATTGTCAAATCTGGCCTGTCTCCCTCGGGTGAAGTACGACATTAAATCATTGAAAATCTGGGCGCAAGCCTTGCGCCCCTACAATCTAAAATTTACCATGAACACTCAATTAGTTGACTCCATCATTCAAGTCATTCGTTCACTCCCCGAAGCCGAACAAAAATCACTTGTCGAACAGCTCAATCAGTTATTCGATTTTTCTGAAAAATCCGAACCTTCCCCCCTTCAAGGCACAGTCCTGCGCTATGAAGCCTCCTTTTAACCGGCCGTTTCCGCAGAAGATTGGGAGGTTTTGGACACCGAAACCTCCCCGTCCATCGAATCGGATCTAAAAGTGAGCGATACTGTCAATTTAAAGAAAAAGTTGGAGATTTAAGGGGTAAATTTAAATGAAACTAAAAGTTGTCATTCATGAAGCAGAAGAAGGTGGATTTTGGGTCGAGGTTCCCGCCCTTCCCGGATGTGCCACCCAAGGCGATACCTTTGAGGAGTTGCTGGGGAATCTTTACGAAGCGATCGCGGGCTGTTTGTCGGCATCATGAGACGATCTTCCCCGACAGACATCCCCCCGCCGATGTCATCAAATCCTGACTCCGTGAAGCCCATCGCGATGCGATCGCCCCCAGCGACAGGGAATTTTCCCGTAAAATCGAGGATCAGCAGCAAATTATAAGGAGCCATTCGTGAGTCCGGAAACATTAACAAAAACTGGGACCCCATTCAGTATCGATCGCTTCGATGCCAACGTCATGACCACCTACGGGCGGTTTCCCATCGCCCTCGAACGGGGGGAAGGCTCTCGGGTGTGGGATACGGAGGGGCGGGAATATCTCGACTTCGTGGCGGGAATCGCCACCTGCACCCTCGGACACGCCCACCCGGCCTTAATTGAAGCGGTGACGCGGCAAATTCAAAAACTGCACCACGTCTCCAACCTCTACTACATCCCCGAACAGGGCGAGTTAGCGGCGTGGCTGACGCAACATTCGGCCGGCGATCGCGTCTTTTTCTGCAACTCCGGCGCCGAAGCCAACGAAGGGGCGATCAAGTTAGCCCGCAAGTACGCCCACGATCGCCTCAATATCGAAGATCCGGTCATCGTCACCGCCCACGCCAGCTTCCACGGACGCACCCTGGCGACCATCACCGCCACCGGACAGCCCAAATACCAAAAGGGTTTCAGCCCCCTGGTTCCCGGCTTCGTTTACGCCCCCTACAACGACCTAGCCGCCCTGGAAACGACGATCGCGGAAATCGACAAAGACGGGCGGCGGGTGGCTGCAATTCTGCTGGAAGCCCTGCAGGGCGAGGGCGGCGTCCGTCCGGGCGATCGCGAGTATTTCCAAAAAATTCGCCAGATCTGCGACGAAAAGGGCATCCTGCTGATCCTCGACGAAGTTCAGGTCGGAATGGGACGCAGCGGCAAATGGTGGGGGTACGAAAATCTGGGTATCGAACCGGATATTTTCACCTCCGCCAAGGGACTCGGCGGCGGCATCCCCATCGGGGCCCTGCTGTGCAAGTCCTCCTGCGACGTGTTTGAACCCGGAAACCACGCCAGCACCTTCGGCGGGAACCCCTTCGCCTGCGGGGTGGCGTTGGCGGTGTGTCAGACCCTGGAACGGGAAAACCTGCTGGAAAACGTGCAGAAACGGGGGGAACAGTTGCGGAACCGACTGGAGGCGATCGCGACTCAGTATCCCAGTTTAGTTGCCGAAGTGCGGGGTTGGGGTTTGATCAATGGCATGGAATTGAGGGCCGATGTTGAACTGACTTCCATTGAAGTGGTGAATGCGGCGATCGCTCAAGGGGTGTTGCTGGTCCCCGCCGGCCCGAAAGTGGTGCGGTTCGTGCCCCCGTTAATTGTCAATGAAGCGGAGGTTGACCGGGCCTGTGATGCGGTCGAAAAAGCCCTGGCAACCTTGAGTCCATCTTGATGAAAACGTCCTCCCAATCCCCCCTAAAACGGGGGGGAGAAGCGATCGATTCGATTCGATTTGATGAAATACTGGTGCAAAATCGGGTAGACTTTCAAGATGAGAAAAGGTCAATTCCGGACAGAGGAGGATGTGAAGGTGCGAGAAATTTTGATCAGTTTTGGAGTGATCGCGGTCTGCTCGATTGTTCTCATTATTGCTCAGATCGCCTATTCTGGACAGGAAGCGAACGCCTCGAATGCCGGGTCGCCGGTGACAACCGAAACCGTGACCCCCATTCAGGAGCGGAAAGTTGACCCCAATCCCCTACTCTCCCGAGGCGTGGCGCCCTCCGAAAACGTAACGATCGCTCAAAATATGGCTAATACAGAAGAAAACACGATTACCACCGATTCCGGCCTCCAGTACGTCGAAATCGAGGCGGGAGACGGTGCGAGTCCCCAACGGGGTCAAACCGTTGTGGTCCACTACACCGGGACCCTCGAAGACGGGACGAAATTCGACAGTTCCCGCGATCGCAACCGGCCGTTTTCCTTTAAAATCGGGGTCGGCCAAGTCATCAAAGGCTGGGATGAGGGTGTCGCCTCCATGCAAGTGGGGGGACGCCGGAAACTCATCATCCCCCCGGATTTGGGCTACGGTGCCCGCGGCGCCGGCGGCGTGATTCCCCCCAACGCCACCCTGATTTTCGATGTCGAATTGTTGAAAATTGCCGGATAGCTACATCTGCTGTGGGGGCGGTTCGCGAACCGCCCCCACACCCCGCGGCAACGGTTGCAGCGTCAAATTGATGCCGTCCCCCAGTTTTTGTACCGTCATTTGATAGGATTTTTCCTGAAATTCGACCTTCTTCTGAAAGGGCTTGCCGGTTTTCACGACTTCAATGAAAGGTTGAATCACATCGACATCGAGTCGGGCAAACCAATGGCTGCATTCTTCATCGTAGATGGGCTGGTTTTTGCCCATCTCAAAGCATCGCCGAAACGCCGGGTTAGCCAGCAAACACCGAAAATCGACAATTTCCCCATCGAGGGAGTTCCGCACCGCCTCAAACGCCGCGATTCCGTAGCGAGTCTGGTGGAGGACACTCGACAAGATCAGTCGGGACTGATACAGCATTTCGATCGTCTGCTGATGGTCTTGGATTTCCTGTTCCCAGGCTTCCTGCTGCTTTTTGAGTTTGACCTGGTAGGAGACTCGCGCCAAAACTTCGTGGGATTGGAACGGTTTGGAAACGTAGTCGCTGCCCCCCAATCTGAACGCTTTTACCTTGTCAATTTCTTCTTGAATCGCGCTGATGAAAATAATCGGAATCCCCTTAGTGACGGGATTTTTCTTGATTTTTTCACAGACTTCATATCCGTTCATATTCGGCATCAAAATATCTAACAAAATCAGATCGGGTATATTTCGTTCCAGGTACAATAGGGCATCCTCTCCGCCGGTGGCGCTGCGAACTTGATAGCCATTTTTTTTTAAAAGTCGGGACAGGGTTTTTAAATTGTCGATGCGATCGTCTATGATTAAAATTGTCCCGCAACAGCTTTGGTCGTCATCCTCTAAATCCACCGATGCCATGAGCTGAAATTTTCCATTTTCCAGTAAACAAAGCATCAGTTCGCGAAAATGAGATTTGTTTATTTTATACTCAAAAACTTCCGAGAGCAGCTTCCACAGGGAGGATGAAACGTTTCTCGTATGTCCCGGACTCAAGTGCAAGGAATTGGCGATATCGTCGTAGGAAAAGTTATTCCATACGGCTTCTAATATCCTTTGTTGTTGGAGGTTTAACTTGATTTTTTGGTTCAAATAAACTTTTTTCTGGATGCATTCGAGGGCATCGGGAAAAGAGTATCGACTGTTTTCTTGTTTCACTGCACTGATAGAGAGTAACAACACCTTTGTCGCACCCGGTTAAGATTAAAGATACCACACCCGAGAATGGGTTCGAGCCGTGCCGTGACAAAAATTAACTTTGACTCAATAAAAATTGACTCTAACCTGACAAGAATTACCTCTCCGACTATGACAAACCGAATCCGAATTGCCGATTGGGTTCGGTCATTGATGGTTATATCGCCGCCGGCCCAATCTTCTTCGATGTCAACCTGAATGGAGTTTGATAGCAACGATCGCTGGCCTAGTTACACGCCGGACGGGTGAGAATTGTCAATCCCTACTCCCTACGACCGACTCCCTACTCCCATTTCTAGAGCTTGTAACGACACGATCGCGCACTGCTATACCTGAACCGCTCGGGAATCAATTCTTGACCTCTCAGCCTCCCTGACCGACTTGGGGGGGCCGTTTCATCGGGGGATTTTAGGAGAGAATTTTACGATCGCGCAAGGTTTTGATCCGGGTAAATTGGGAGAGAAAATACTGCGTCACCAGGGTCGGCTGTTCCGCGTGCATCAGGGCCCGCACCACCGCCACCCGTTCGGCGCCCGCGAGTAGGACATCATCAAAATTATTCATGTTGATGCCGCCGATCGCAAACCAGGGTATCGAGGCATTGCGAGTGGCGTGGCGGACGTAGTCCAAACCCGCCGCCGGCTTGTCCACTTTGGTGGGAGTGGCGTACACCGGACCGACGCCGATATAGTCCGCCCCCTCGGCGATCGCCCGTTTCATTTCCTCGGGGTTCGTCGTCGATCGCCCCACGATGTGCTGGGGTCCGAGAAGCTGTTTGGCAACGGCGATGGGGAGGTCCTGCTGTCCCAGATGCACCCCGTCGGCATTCACGGCGATGGCAATATCGACGCGATCGTTGACCAAAAATAGGGCATCGTAGCGGCGGCAAAGCTGGCACAACTTTTGGGCGTTGTCCAGGCGCAGGGCGTCATCGGACTCCTTATCCCGATATTGAACAATTGTCAACCCCCCCTGCAAGGCTGCCTCCACCACGGAAAACAGGCGATCGTTCGGGGACGTCACCAGGTACAGGCGGGCGGTTTGCAGCTTCTGATGGCGTCCATAAGCCAACAAATTGCTCTCCAAGGTATACACCCGGTAGCGCATCTGTTTCACCGCTGCCCCCATCTCCGGGTGGTACACCTTGCCGTATTCTTCCAAAACCCGCAGGGCCTCTTCCACCCGGCAGAAATTAGCTTGCAGCACCTGTTCCAATCCCTCCCGGCTCTCCTCCCGGGGGTGGCTCAACTCCGTGCCCACATCCGCGACGGTATCCCGGGACATCCGCAATTCGTTTCCATGCCACTGGGCGAGTTCCTGCCGCAGTTCCTTGCACTCCCGGGCCATGTCGGAGTGGTCCAACCCGAAGCGACACCACTCCTCGATTGTCCGGATACCCTCCCGCGCCCGATCCAAATTCGCGTCGAGAATCCGATACAGCGCCGGCTGTGCCAGTTTGTTGCCACTGTTTAGATCGCCCATCAAAACTCCCTCAACTCCGGTAAAGCCGTCGATTGTTGCCCGAGAAAAAATTGCCGCAGGTTACTATACCAGATTTTTTGCGGCCTTTGGGGAAGCGGGCTTAAGAATTCTTAACAGGATCGAAAATCAGGCGGGGCCAGAATGAGGCATACTTGACGACAACCGTTTGAAAACTCAACGAAAATGTAACAGTTTGTCGGAGTACAGCCGTGAGTTCAACATCCCCCCGCAACTGTCAACCCCCCACCGTCCGGGAGTTCTCAAAGGCCCCGCCGCCTCCCGCCGGTGACTCGAACCGCCCCTTGAACTCACCCTCGTCAACGCCTTCTGACAATTGCGCCGGCCTGAAACCGTCCCCGGCGATCGCCTGGGGACACCTGCTCCCCGCCGCGGCCCTCGCCAGTTTGAGTCTGCTGGGGATGAGCGCCGCAGTCCGGGCGCTCCCCCCGTCTCCCTTTCCCGTGGCCCAGGCCGCCCCCACCGTCGCCGATTCGATGAGCGTCATTTACGTCAGTTCTTCGACGGGGAACGATTCCGGAAACGGCACCCAAGCTTCACCGCTGAGGACGATAACCCAAGCGCTGCAAAGGGCCCGGCCCAACACCGCGATCGTACTGGCGCCGGGCACCTACAGCGCCCAGACGGGGGAGGTGTTTCCGCTGATGCTCAAACCCAATGTCACGGTGCAGGGCGACCCCCAAAATCGGGGGGCCAATATCGTCATTTCCGGGGGCGGGCCGTTCACGAGCCGCACCTTCGCCACCCAGAGCATCGCGATTTTGGGCGCCAACGCCGCCCGGTTGAGCGGGGTGACGGTGACGAATCCCAACGATCGCGGTTACGGGTTGTGGATCGAATCGACGTCGATGGTTGTTTCCAACAACACGTTTACCGGCAATCTCCACGACGGGATCTCGGTGGTGGGGGCGGGGGCTCCCCTGATCCAGGACAATCGCTTCGCCGACAATGGCGCCAACGGCATCACCGTCTTCGGTTCGGCTAGGCCGGAAATCCGCGACAACGAGTTTCAAAATACCGGGTTCGGCATCAATATCGCCCAAAAGTCGGCGCCGTTCGTGGTGGGAAATCGGATTATTTACAATCGGGACGGGGTGGTGATCCAGGCCAGTGCTCGCCCGGTGTTGCGAAATAATTATATCGAGCAGAATCAACGGGACGGGATCGTGGCGATCGCGCGATCGCTCCCGGATCTGGGGACGTCGCAAGAACCGGGGCAGAATGTGATCCGCAACAACGGCCGCTACGACGTCAACAACGGCACGGAGGGACTCACCCTGCAGGCCTACGGCAACGAGTTGGCGACGACCCAGATCGCCGGATTGCTGGATGTGGGGGGGACCTACCGGGCACCGGCTGAACCCTCCGCCATCGCCACCGGACTCCTGAGACGGCCCCAGGGGGAAACCAACGACCCCGCCGCCATTTCTCCCCTCAACGAGGCGGCTTCGCTGCCGGTTTACCTGCCGGAGTCGGACGTTTCTCCGGAGGCGGTTCGCGATAGCGCACCGATCCGCGACAGCGCACCGATCGCCGCCCAACCCCCGACCCCCACCGCCTCGGAGGCGATCCCGATCCCGGTCCCCCCGCCGGAAACTCCCCGGGCGGCGGCCCCCGCCTCCCCGCCGCCGGCCGAGTCCCCTTCCCGATCTTCGACGGGTTCCCTGCTGTTGTCCCTGTTGAATCGGGCGATTTTTGACCGCCCCCCCTCGGAAGCGACTTCGACTTCGATTCCGGTGCCCCCTCCCCAAACTCAATCGACCATCACGGCCGCACCTCCGGCGGTTTCGCCCTCGGGAGATATCCTGCCGGTTCCGGGCGGCAACATTCCCATCGGCAGCGGCGGGGGCCAGCTTCCCAGCGCGGTGGCGGCGGATCTCCCGGCTTCGAGTTCCCGGCCTTCCCTGGCGCCGGTGACGGCGGCTCTGATGGGGTTGCGTTACCGCGTCGTGGTACTCGATGCGGGCAATCCGGTTCTGCAACGGGTGCGATCGCTGGTTCCCGAGGCGTTCCAAACGGTGGTGGACGGCCGGTCGGTGATCCAGGCGGGGGCGTTCCGCGATCGCTATCGGGCGGATCAATTGCTGCGACAACTGCGACAGTACGGGTTGAATGCCGAGATGCAGCCGTTCAATTGATCTCGCCATCGGCTCTCGGTCGGATGCCCGCGACGGGCATCCGATTTTTCGCGGGTTTTCCCTACACCCAACACCCCACCGATCACACCCAACTCTACGGCAAATCCGGTCAAATACACCCCTCAAAAAAGATAGCCGAATGCGGTGTTTCCGAGACTCCGAGGGATTTTATACGTCAATTTCTGGATGATTTTAAGGGGGGTAAACCGGATTTTAACGGTTGCGATCGCCGGTTCGTTCATCATAAATTTACATTTCCAGACCCTTTTTTACCGAATCTTATCAAACACCGACCTCCAATTCGTGATATGTTTTAAGTTTATCAATCCATAATTTTAATTGTTTTTACAAAAGTTTTATCGAAAACTCGACACTCTTTAAATAACGACCTTTTTTTCTAGGTGATAATTCAATAACATGGGTGAGTAGAGAGAAGAAATAAATCTCTATTTGCTCTGGATATTTAGCGTCGATTTGACTCACTATAAATTTGCCATGAATTTCCCCAAAGCCAATATTTTGATCGCATTTTCAACCCTGTCTGTCGCTCTCTTCAACGCTCCCGGATGGGAAGTCAAACCGGCCGGGGCGGCGACATTTGCGAACTCGACCGGAGTCGTTGAAATTGATAATTTCAGCCACAGACCGGAGTCCGTTTCGACCCTGGCGGAAACCGACACATTTACATTTTCCAGCGGCGGCTCGGTAACGGCGATCGCCGATGCCGATGCCGTTATCACCAACCCCCCTTGTCTTCCCGAGATTTGTTTTCCAACCGTAGCGGGCAATTATTCCTCTTCTAGTGCCTTCGGAGAGGGTTCGGAATATCTGGGAGTTGCCCAGAGTACGGCTGCAGTAATCGCCCGCAATTTTTACCTGGGAGCGGGAGAAACATTTTCCTTTGACTTTCGCTCATTTCTGGGACTGGGGACGAGCATCGACACCAGCCCCAAAGAGGCGGCAAACGCCTTGGGAAACATCGCCTTTTATCTGTTTGACAGCAGCCGCCCCGAAACCCATTTCGGATTCTTGAATATTTCCGGCGGGTTGAATACGGCGGGTTCCGAGGATTTTCTGACGGTTGACGCCAGCGATTCTTTCAATCTGGCTCAGACTCTCAATACCTCATTTGGCGGGTTTGAAGAATATGCCTTAGCCGAGGTGGCGGGGAATTTTTCGTACACCTTTGAGGACGCGACTTATCTGACATTGCTGGAAGTCAAAACCAATCAAGTCATGGTCAAGGCCCCCGAACCGTCCGGCACGATCGCCCTGTTGCTCCTGAGCGGGTTCGGGAGTGCGATCGCTCTCAAAAAGAAATCTCGCTAACTGACCGGATAATTGCTCAAAGACTGGCGTTGCTGAGGGCGTAGTTGAGTTCGCTGGCGAGCCAGTTTTTGAACATTCTCTGGAGAATTTCTTGGCGACACTCGGGGGTGAGTTCGGCGGGGATAAACTCCTCGACTTTCAGGAGGTGATATCCCTGCTCTGTAGCAATCGGGCCGAGGAGTTCGCCCGGGGTCGCGCCGAAAACCACCGCCGCGATTTGAGGGGGCAAATTCGTCCGTCCGAGTTTGCCTTCGTAGCCACACATCGTCCGCCTGCGGTCGTCGATATCGTAGAGGTGGGCGGCGTGATAGAAGCTGATTTCTTCTTCCTCAATTTGGTACAACAATTCCCGAGCCAGCCGTTCGTAAGGGACGACAATTTGATAGAGTAGAATCCGCTCGAATTCCAGGCGGTTTTGGGCGAAATACTTTTCGACTTCGGAACCAAATAGGGCTTCGGAGAGTTTTTGGGCGAGGATGCGATCGCGGATTCCGGCTTCCCAATCGTCGGGGGAAATCATCTGATCAGCCAGCCAAGCCAGGGTGTCCGACGCCTTTTCCAACCGCAACGCCAGCCGCTGGCGATCGGCTTCAGCCTGAATGTCATCTTCCGTCACCGTAATATTTCTCTCCTGACTAGCTCTCTCAACTAACTTCTGATAAAATATTTGATTGCACACTTCCTTCATCTTCAATTCACGCTTGAGGAAGTCTGCAATCTCGTGTAGATCGACGGAAGCCCTGAAAGAGTCAGTCATTGGAATCATTATCACGTAATTAGGCTAAAGTTTACAACGTTTGTCTATTTTCAATCAAGTGAAAAAGTCGATGTGTGTCAGGTCGGGGAGCTGACTGTTAACCGTCCCCAAAACGACGGCGAGAACCGAGGCATCGGTATTGAGAACGTAAGTGTCACCGATACCATCCCCATTAAAGTCATTGGTTTCGAGGGTGATATCCTCCGGAGTCAGTCCGCCGCCCAAACCGATGCGATCGCCTTCGGTTGCATCAAAGTCTACCACCAAATCGGGGCCGTTTTCGGGCGCCAAAATAAAGGTATCCGCACCGTCCCCACCACTCAAAACGTCCGCCCCCTTGTCGCCCCAGAGGATATCGTCGCCCGCCATTCCCAGCAGGATATCATTTCCCTGTCCGCCTTGCAGGCTGTCGTTGCCGTCCCCGCCATCGACGGTATCGTTGCCGGCGTTGCCGGTGAGGATGTCGTCTCCCGCCTCGCCGAAAATGCGATCGTCCCCCTCAAAACCCGAGAGACTCTCGCCCCCGGCAGTGCCCAAAATTTCGTCGGAAACTTCACTTCCCGAAACCGCCTCGCCCGTCGAGGGGATATCGTCGCGGGGTATGGCGACAGTTTCTTCTGAAACCGCCGCGAGATCGTCCGCATTCACGCCTCCCAAAACCACCGCCAGAACGGAACCGTCGGCGTCGAGGACGGAGGTGGCATCCAAGCCCTCAAATACGATCGCCTCCAGGCTGACATCCTCTACCGTCAGTCCGCCACCCAAACCGATGCGATCGCCTTCACTTGCATCAAAGTCTACCACCAAATCGGGGCCGTTTTCGGGTGCCAAAATAAAGGTATCCGCACCGTCCCCACCACTCAAAACATCCGCCCCTTTGTCTCCCCGGAGAACATCGTCACCTGCCATTCCCAGCAGGACATCATCTCCCTGTCCACCCAGCAGGCTATCGTTGCCATCCCCGCCATCGACGGTATCGTTGCCGGCGTTGCCGTTGAGGGTGTCATTTCCGTCCCCGCCGGAGACGGTATCGCTCCCTTCGAGGGCGGAAAATTCATTGTCTGTGCGATCGCCTTCAAGAACGTCATTTCCATCCGTACCCATTTGGGGTTCGGTGATGACGGGTTCCGCCGGGCTCTCGTCTGCTTCGCCGGCAGAATTATCGGTTTCGGCGGTATCCGAACTGTCCATTTCCGCATCTCCGGCAGTGGCTGTAGCTTCCGTTTCCGCCTCGTTGGAAGATGCGATCGCACTGGCACTTCCGCTG
>NZ_JAJENU010000499.1:0-2841 GCF_035615495.1 Lyngbya sp. CCY1209
CGCGGTCCTCGGCAGTCGGTATTAGGGAGTCGGAAACTGAAACGGCTTTTCTATAAGGGTTTGAAAATTTCTGACCCAATTTCAACTGTAACCACGTGAGCGCTCGTTGCTCTAAATCTGCTTTGATTTCTCCCTCTAAATCACGAACTTTTTATTGGTTTAACAAAAGTTCATGAAAAAAGTGCCAAATTGGCAGTCGTGACGACAGAGTTCGATCTAACATATTAAGGAAAGCCGAGAATAATACAGGTGTCCTGCGATCCACTGCCAGAATTCAATTCTTGGATCTGTCTTTTTTAAAATTTATCCAGCTTTAAATGACCGCTCTCGCACGTCAAGTCATATTTACGATCGCGATTATTGGTCTCGTTTTATGAAATGGAAAAATACCCATCAATTCGATCAAATGCACATCCCTCAAAAGACCGATTTAAACGGCCGACACGGGGATGAGATCTACCGAGATTTAGATCTTCCTCCGGAAGAGTTGGACAACCCCCACCAGTTGCGCGGGGGTGTGGCGGGGTCGCTGCCGATCGCCCCTTCATTTCAACATCCGGCCGTCGCCAAGCCGAAAAAACCGGCACCCGAGCCGGGGGATTGGTCGCCGGCGCTCCAATCTCTCCTCGATCGCCCGCCCTCTTCCCTTCCAGCCCGGTTGATGATGGGGGGACTCGCCTTCTGCGCGGCCTTCGGAACCTGGTCCTATTTCGGCACCATCGACGAGGTGGGGGAGGCCCGGGGAGAATTGATTCCCCAGGGGGATGTCTACAAGGTGCATCCGGTGGAGTCGGGTAAGGTTGTCCGTATCGCCGTGGAAGAGGGAGAGGCGGTGAAAGTCGGGGAGGCGATCGCGGAACTGGACACCCAAATGGCCGCGGGGGAGGTGGAGCGGTTACAACAGCGGTTGCAATCCCTGCAACTCGAACGCTCCCAACAGCAACAACTGCTCGACCGCACCCACTTGGAAGCCCAGACCCGGGCCTCCATCGCCGAGGCCCAAATGCAGGCCCGACAGGCGGAGCGCGATCGCATCGACAGCCAGATGGCCGCCACCCGGCAGCTCATCGCCCAACTCGAGTTGAACCGGCAAGCCGGCCAGAGCCGTCTGGAGAACTTGCAACCCCTCGACACCCGCACCGACGAACTGCTCGAAAAACTGCGGGCCGACGAGGCGGCGGCGGCCGAGCGGGTGGAGCGGCTCAGTCCCCTGGTGGAGGCCGGGGCGCTCTCCCAGGAGGTGATGTTCCAGGCTGAACAATCCCTCCGGGACCGAGAGCGGGCGATCGTCCAGGCCCAAATGCAGGAGCAAACCGGCAGCGAGGAACAGGTGTTCCAGGCCGAGGAGAGATTGCGGGACTCCGAACGCCGCCTCACCCAATCCCAGGGGGAACTCCAACAGCTCCGAACCGACGCGGCGCGGCTGGACGCCGAGTTGGAGCGCCAGCGGGCCGAGGCCGAGGCGAGTGTCCTGCAAACCCAGGAAAAAATTCAGCAGCTCGAACTGAAACTCACCCAGCTCGATGCCGAAATTGCCGACACTCAAAATTTGATCGCCAGCGCCGAAACCAAGCTGCAGCAACGGTTTCTGTACGCCCCCATCGACGGCACGGTTTCTTCCCTCAACGTCGCCAACTTCGGGGAAGTGCTGCAACCGGGGCAGACCTTCGCGGAAATTACGCCGGAGGACGCGCCGTTGGTGCTCTCCGCCAGCCTGCCGGAACGAGAAGCCGGCTTTTTGGAGACGGGGATGCCGGCTAAGATCAAGTTTGACGCCTATCCCTATCAGGAATACGGCGTGATCGAGGGGACGGTGACTTCGATTTCCCCCGATACGAAACCCGTTCAAGAGGGTCAAGCCGTCTACAAGGTGGAAATCGTTCTGGAACGGGATTTTGTCGTGGACGATGGGGAACAGATCGAATTTAAACCCGGTCAGACGGCCACGGCGAGTATCGTCATCCGGCAGCGCCGGATTGTGGATCTGTTCCTCGACCCGATCCGCAAAATTCAAAAACAGGGTTTGGAACTGTAAATCAATTGTATTTTAGGAATCAGGTGTTATGACTTTCAATTCTAACCGTTCTAGCAATCTCAACAAAACCATGACTGAAGCACAATTCAACGAAGTGATCGACGCCATCTTGGCGGGAAAATATTCTTGGGCTTGCGTTTTGATTCTTTCCTTTGCCGGTTACAATCCGCTGCACTACATTCCCTATCGGACTTACAACCGGCTGCTCAAGGCTAACCGAAATTGTGGGGGGCAAAAGAGCGATCGCGACAAGTCCACTAAAATTAAAGATTTGGGCTATTGTGAAAATGTCGGCCGCAAGGAGGCTCGCGTCGCCGGAGGGAAGGGGGCGAGCGGTGCTGGCAATTGGTTGCATTCCATCTGGTGAACTGCCTCTCTAATTACAACTCGCGATCGGATTTAACCAATTCTCTCTGCTGCGGCGGGGATTTTTTTTTGGAATTGGCTGAATTCGAGTTCGGGCGATCGCCATTTGTAAATCTGCCATTAAAAAAATGAAAATCAATGCCGATCTGGCAACATTAGTGATTACTCTTGTGCGTGTGATATTTTTCAAAAAAATCCGATTTCTGCCACATTGGCAACACGGTAAATGGTTTTCAAATTAAATTAGATTCAGAACAGAAACAAAACCTATTTCACTCAATTCTCTGGAGAGAAACCATGAATATTTCCGACCTCAATCATATCGCCAATGTTTCCGAAGAATCCAACGTCGTTGGCGGATACGGATACTACGGATATACCTTTTTTGAAAACGATTACATCAATTTTGATGTCTACGGAGACACGAATATCAATACCCA
>NZ_JAJENU010000500.1:0-36447 GCF_035615495.1 Lyngbya sp. CCY1209
AACGGCTTTTCTATAAGGGTTTGAAAATTTCTGACCCCATTTCAACTGTAACCACGTGAGCGCTCGTTGCTATAATTGTGAAGTTAAGAAACCAGACGCTTAGGAGTGACTAGAAATGAGGGATAAGAAATGAGGTTTCTTGTCCCGATGGGGGTGCGATCGCCAAGGGTGTGCGTATGTCTCAATGATGGGGAAGGAAGGGGAAGGAGTTCTAACAGACAATTCCTGCTCGTATGTCTTCCGAAATGGTCTTTTTGATAAGCTCGGACTGCTTCTCTATCGGTGTCTCGGCCTTGGACACTGAGTTCCATGGGGATCAGTTGTTTCCACGGGGCTTGAAGTTGTCGTCAAACATGGACTGTGAATCCATCGATGCTCTCCTCTCCAGTCTCGGCTTTTTTTACCTTTGCCCGGTTCCCCGAACTCCCGTCCGGCGAATTTAAAAACTTGGAAACCCGATGTCACTTTAAAATTTTCATCGATTTTTTTCTGAATTTCAAATATTTTTTTTATGAATGCGATCGCGCCATTCGCGGACGACGATCAATCCCAAAATGTGCTAAAATTAATTATAGAATCAGCCTGACTAATTTGTGTATTCAAATTCCCAACTGCACCGCTCACCCCAATTGTTCCCAGCCTTGAATTCGATCCGGACCTTACCCGAGGATGTGGTCAACCTGATTGCCGCCAGCGAAGTGATCGACTCCCTCGCGGCAGTCGTGCGGGAATTGGTGGAAAATGCGTTAGATGCCGGAGCGACCCGAATTTCCGTCTACCTGTGGCCGGGACAGTGGCGGGTGCGGGTGGCGGACAACGGCATTGGTTTGGACTTGCCCGACTTGGAACGGGCGGCGATGCCCCACAGCACCAGCAAAATTGCCGATATCGCCGATCTCTCCAAAATTTCCAGTTTGGGATTCCGGGGGGAAGCCCTCCACAGCCTCGCCCAGTTGTCCGACCTGGAAATTCTCAGCCGCCCCCGCGTGCCCTCCGCAGAGGGTGGCGGGTGGCGGGTGGTGTACGATCGCCAGGGAGAACCCCAGACCGTCGAAGATGCCGCGATCGCGCCCGGTACGGTGGTGACGGTATCGAACCTGTTCGGCCCGTGGGAAACCCGCCGTCAGGCCCTCCCGAGTCCGTCCCAACAACTGCGGGGGGTGCAACTGATGTTGCAGGCGATCGCTTTGTGCCACCCCCGCGTCACCTGGCAAGTCCACCAAAACGATCGCCCCTGGCTGCAGTTCGGGCCGGGAACCAGCGCCCGCGAGATCCTCCCCAAATTTATCAAAGGGGTGCGGGTCGGAGATCTGCAATATTTGAAAGTCCAGTTAGCTGAACCGCCCCGGGAGGAATCCCATGGGAAATGGGATGATAGCATCCCGATGGAATTAGATGTCACCGTGGGACTGCCCGATCGCTGTCACCGCCGCCGCCCCGACTGGATCAAAGTGGCGGTGAATGGGCGGATGGTGCGATCGCCGGAGTTGGAACCGACGCTGCTATCGGCCTTTGCCCGCACCTGTCCCCGCGATCGCTACCCGGTCTGTTTCGTCCATTTACACATTCACCCCGCCTTCATCGACTGGAACCGCCACCCCGCCAAGGCGGAAATTTACCTGCACCACCTCGAACACTGGCAGGAACAAATCCGCGCGGCGATCGAACGGACGTTGCACTTGAACCCGGACACCCTCGCGGGGGACGAAACGCGGATGGAAAAATTCTTGCGGGTATCCGAGGGCGGGGGAAATTATCGCACCCGCCCCACCCCCCCGGACACGGTGGAGGACGGGGGCGGACTCGCCGTCCTCAAATTGCGGGCTCTCGCCCAGGTCCACAACACCTACATCGTCTGCGAACACCCGGACGGGTTATGGTTGGTGGAACAGCACATCGCCCACGAACGGGTGATTTACGAGGAATTGTGCGATCGTTGGCAACTCGTCCCCCTCGACTCCCCTATCATCCTGCAAAACCTCTGTTCCTCCCAGTTGGAACAACTCGACCGCCTCGATCTGGAGGTCGATCCCTTCGGGGAGGGGCTGTGGGCCGTCCGCAGCGCCCCGGAACCTCTGGCGCGGCGGGACGACTGCGCCGACGCCCTCCTGGAACTCAGTTCGGGTGGCGACTTGCAGTCGGCCCAGGTGGCCACCGCCTGCCGCACCGCCATCCGCAACGGCACGCCCCTGGATCTGGCTGAAATGCAGGGTCTGCTCGATCGCTGGGTGCGAACCCGCCACCCCCGCACCTGCCCCCACGGCCGCCCCATCTTCCTGCGGTTGGACGAATCCTCACTGTCCCGCTTTTTCCGCCGCCACTGGGTGATCGGCAAAAGTCACGGAATTTAGGGACTCGGGCGGGACAGATCTCACCTCCTCGGGCCAGACGTGGTAGGATTCTAATTTAGAAATCCTTCCTTGAGAGTGATGCGAGATTCGGGGCCAGATGAAATGATGAACCCCAACCGCAGTATTGAACAGGGGATTGACAATCATTGAACCGATCGGCTGGCGCTTTGAATTGAACGCGATGGATGGGTCTCTGGCCAAACAGCATTTTCACCGGGAAGTCAGCCAGCCTGACGGGCAGATCGACCTGGCAAAAGCCGCCCTTTACATGGCCCAGGAATATCAGCCCCCTTTCGAGGTGGATGCCTATCTCAACGCCCTGGATACGATGGCGACGGAGGTGTCCGAGCGACTTCCGGAATCGCGATATCCCCTGCGGGTCATTCGGACGATCAACCGCTATCTGTTTGAAGATTTGGGATTTCGGGGGAACCGCACCCAGTATTACGACCCGGAGAATAGTTTTTTGAATCGGGTTATCGATCGCCGCACGGGAATTCCGATCGCGCTGTCTTTGGTGTATCTGGAAGTGGCCAGACGGGTCGATTTTCCGATGGTGGGGATCGGGATGCCGGGACATTTCTTGATCCGGCCGGAGTTCGAGGATGCGGGGATCTATGTCGATGTCTTCGAGGGGGGGGAGATTTTATTTCCCCAAGATTGCGAGGCGCGACTGTCCCAGGTTTACGGACAGCCGGTGAAATTGCAACCGGAATTTCTGAATCCGGTGGACAACCGCCGCTTTTTGGGGCGGATGCTGCAAAATCTGAAGGTGATTTATATGAATGGCGGGACGTTGGAGGCGGCTCTCCAGGTCGTGGAGCAGATGTTGCTGTTATATCCCGATGCCATCACTCAACGGCGCGATCGCGGTATCCTCTGCTATCAACTCGGCCGCCGGACCGAAGCCCGCCGGGATTTGCAAGATTATCTCGACCGACTTCCAACCGCTCGGGATGCTGGTATAATTCGGCAGTTGCTCGATCGGATGGACTCGGATATTTGAATCTTTGTATCTGAGACGGTTCGGGGAACTCTTGAACAAGTCTGATAGACGTATAGATCATCGGTTGAGGACGACTCAGATTAATTCTTTGATGTGAGGAACGAACATATGAATTTTTCGTTTGAAAATTGGCGATCGAGGCTTGGCAATCCCTTTGGTCTTTTGACTCGGGGGGTTTCCCAGTATATTTCCTTAAGTTTGGTCGCGGTTTTGGCAATTGTCGCGAGTCTGACTATCTTCGGTAGCCGTCCGGCACCGGCGATTGAAGAACTGAGATTAATCTACGGACCGGCGAGTATTTCTTTGGAATTTCAGGATCTAGAAACCTTTGCCGAAACTGGAGAAGAATCGAGCCAACTGCGATCGCTATTTACCCTGGCCGAACTCAATGAGGCGCAAATTTCCGATTTCCGCCAAGCTCTCAATTTCGGCTTCAACGTTCCTCCTGATATCGTGAATACGCTGCTCGATTCGAGTTACGGTCGGCTGGCGGTGGGGGCGTTCAGTCTGTTCATTGAGGCGGGGAGTGAAGTTGACGATATTGCCGACGACGTATTGGCTGCATTTCGGGCCACCACCCGAGATGGCCGATTGACGTTCTTGGAGGTGATCGGCGGATTCCAGGGCATTGACGTGATTACGGTGAATGTCAGCACGTTGATCGGCATCTACAATGACATCGTTGATTTCGGAGAACAGGCGATCGAGTTTTTGCGGGCTCAGCCTGAAATCCGGGAACTGATTTGTCAGTAAGCGATCGCAATCACGAACGGACATTCCCCCGGGGCGATGGCAAGCGATCGCCCCGGGGGTACCGTTCATGATCGCATCCCCTGCAATTCTTCCGCCACCCGCTTGAGTCGTCGCAACTGGGCTTCCATGTCAGCCTTCGTCCAGGGGGCGGCAAACCGGTTGAATCCGAAGGCGATCAGGGGGTTGGGGATCTCGAACTCGAATCGGTTCACCAGGCGGGTTCCCTCGGGTTCGGGTTGGCATTCCCAGCGATCGCGCCCCCGGAAAAATCCCTCAAATCCCCACACGATCAACCCGGGCTCCCGCTCCACAACCACACTTTCCAGGGTGGGTTGGACGATCGGAATCTGAATGACAAACCGGGATCGCGCCCCCACGTCGGTACTCCATTTTCCCACCGGATCGCAGCGGAGAGCGGGGTTGAGCCACCGGTGCATCAGTTCGCGATCGGTGATGCAGCGCTCCACCGTCGTCGCGCCGGCTCGGATCTGAATGAATTGTTCAAAAACTTGACGAGATGACATCACTACCTTCAAGCTATATGCAGATGTTATATGCCAGATAGGCTAACACCTCATCTGGACGCTAGAAACCTCGCCAGCATGAGAATGCCCTAGGGTTTCGATTTCGTATCTTAAAAAATACCGACATCTAGCCGAGATCCCACCTGAATCCGATCAAAAGGATTCGTCAATGTGGAGGATCTGACCCTCGGAGTCGGTGAATGCGATCGCCCCCCCCTTAGAAACTCGGATTGAAATTTTAGAAATCTAGTGCAATTCTATCTGGGGGGGATGTCAAGGGATTGTCATCCCGCCACATTCTAAACGTCAAGAACCAACCCCAGAAAACTATGATTGAAACTTGGTGCATACTCCCACCGCCGGTGGGAATTGAAATACCGACCCTCTCTCATTTGAGCTTGGCTCAGGAGACAACGACCGGCGATCCGATCAGCGACTTGACCCGCACTTTGGGTTTCCAAGGGACGTCCCTCGTCGATTTGGGAATCGCCCTCGGGATTCTCATCATCGGCTGGTTAATCGCCCTGTTTGCCGGCTCAGTCACCAAAAATTTGCTGAAAAAAACCGACCTCGACAACCGACTGGCCAATTGGGTCGGCGGCTCTCGGGAAGATGGCGAATCCCTGCCGGTCGAAAAATGGGCGGGGAGTGCAGTCTTCTGGATTATCTTTATCTTTGCCATCATCGGTTTCTTAGATCAGTTGAAGTTGACTTCAGCTTCGGCCCCCCTGACCAATCTGCTCAACGAAATCACCGGCTACGTACCCAAAATATTGGGGGCGGTCGGCCTGCTGGCCCTGGCTTGGATACTGGCGACGATCTGCCGGGCCCTGACCATTCGGGTCCTCGACCTGTTCAAGCTCGACGAACGCCTGAACCAGCAAGTTGGGGATACGGCCGAGACTCGGAACCAATTTTCCCTGAGCCACACCCTGGCGAATGCGGTGTACTGGTTCATTTTCTTGCTCTTCCTGCCGATGATTTTGAGCGCCCTGCAACTGTCGGGGTTGCTCGAACCGGTGGAGCTGATGATCGGCCAAATTCTCTCGAGTTTGCCCAATATCCTGAAGGCGCTGCTGATCGGCGCGGGGGGTTGGCTGCTGGCTCAAATTGTTAGCCGCATCGTCACCAACCTGTTGGCAGCCGTGGGATTCGATCGCTTCGGCAGTCGTTTGGGTTTGGAGCGGACGATGGGGAACACGTCCCTCTCGTCCATCGCCGGTACCATCGTCTACGTCCTGATCCTGATCCCGATCGCCATTTCCGCTTTGGAAGCGCTGCAAATTGAAGCCATTTCCAATCCGGCGATCTCGATGCTCGAGCAGATCTTCGACATCATCCCCGAAATCTTCATTTCGGTCGTGATTTTGGGGGTCGCCTACTTCATCGGCATTTTCGTCCGCGATTTAGTCGCCAACCTGCTCACCAACCTCGGCTTCAACAACGTCTTCGTGTGGTTGGGCCTGCAACCCCAAAGTCCTCCCGCTCCCCCCCAAGAGGCGGGAGAGCCGGAAGCGGCCCTCCCCCCCAAGGAGCCGACGACGAAGCAAACCCCCTCGGAAATCGTCGGGATCGTGGCTTTCGTGGGCATCATGCTGTTTGCGATCGTCACTGCGACGGATATTTTGGGCCTGACTTCTCTGACCCTAATTATCGAACAGCTCATCGTCATTGCCGGCCAGGTGTTGTTTGCCGCGGTGATCTTCGCCATCGGCCTGTACTTCGCCAACTTGGCCTTCGGCCTGATCTCGAGTTCGGGTAATCCCCAGGCTAAACTCCTGGCCCAAGGTGCCCGCATCGCGATCATCATCTTCGTGGGGGCGATGGCACTCCAACAAATGGGCATTGCCAGCAACATCGTCAACCTCGCCTTCGGATTGCTCCTGGGCGCGATCGCGGTAGCCATCGCCATCGCCTTCGGTTTGGGCGGTCGCGACGTGGCGGCTGAACAAATTCGGGAGACGATTTCTCGATTCCGGAAATAATTCCCGGTTTTTTTGAATTCACAATCAATACCAGCCGTTTGCCTTCGGTGAAACTGGGGGACAAACGGCTGGTTTTTTGATGGCAAGGAATCCCGGCGGGGATTTAACCGTAAATTTTCTCGGAACTCGAAGACGGTTCGCGATCGCTCCCCTTCACCCGCGCCTTGGCTTTGGCCGCGCTGCGCTTGAGGGCCTGCAGGCGGGCTTCGTAGCGGGCGCGCTGGCGCTTTTTGGGTGTCTGGTCGATCAGGGTCTTCAGGGCGCTTCCCAGGCTCTTGTAGGCGTTGGGGAGGGTGTATCCGAACCGGGAGGCGATGGCGATCGCCTTTTCGTCGGCCTCGATCGCCTCGATCATCGTCCGCTCCCCGTTATTTTTCTGGTAGAGCCGATAGCCGGACACCCCACACAGGGCCAGGGCCAGGAGCAGCAGCAATCCATCTTGAACCCACAGCTCTCCGACCGCGCCCCCCAAACCGATCGCCAGGGCCGCCATTTCCCAGCCGTCCCGAGGAATCGTATCGTTTTGAATGCGGGCGACTTCGTGCCAAAACAGCAGGTTGCGCTGGTCTAAGGCCAGTTGCTCCCACTTGACGAGATCGATTTGGATTTCCACCTGATCTTTGCCAATTTCTTCGGAGCGAATCAGCAAGGGGTTAACTTCAATGGTTTTTTCCACCGTGACCCAACTCTGCAATTCGGGGGGCAGCAAACTTTTCAGTCGCCGGAGTTCGCTCATTTCAGATCGGGCGGTCGAGGTTGCATATGATGTCATAGTTCCGGCTCGATGCAGTTATTTCAATCAGAGAGTGATCTCAATCAAACAATTGTTGTTGACTTTACCGATCACATTTTGACACATTCCTCAACCCAATTGCGGAATTCTTTTGTCGGGGTCGGCATCTCGGCATCAAAATACCCTGAGTCGCCTAAATTTCCGTCGGCACCGGTGCAGTTCTCACGGGGATGCCGGTGGCTTGTCCAATTTCTTGGGCGAAGTCGCGCAAAATTTGGGGATCGACGCAGCGGAGCGATCGCACCTCGTAGGGGCGCTCGGCCGCCGAAGAGTGATTTTCCCGCCCGTCGAGTTGGCGTCGGACGGGTTTGGGGCGGGTGGGGGTGTTGAGTTGAATTTCGGCCGGGGCGATGGCTCGCACCTGGCGGATATATTCGGCCCGGGTCGATTCGTCCCACGGGGAAAGGATCATGGTTTGCAAACCCAGTTCTCCAGAATATTCGTCCCGAAACGCCTGGATTCCCGCCAGTAGGTCCGCCCAGTGGATGCCGGGGACGGGGCGATCGATCCGCCGCAGCAGGTCGGCGTCGATGCCGTCCCACTTCACGGACACCCGATCGGCGATCGCCAGATCCGATCGCACCCCGCCATGATTGAGGAGGCTGCCGTTGGTAAGAACCAAGCTGGGGCGGCCGGTGAGGGTTTTGATCGCGGTCAAAATCTCCCGCAGGTTGGCGGCCAAGGTGGGTTCCCCGCTGCCGCTGAGGGTGACGACATCCACATCAGACCAGGGGGCGAAGTCTTCCAGGGCCGCCAAAATGCGGTCGGTGGGGACGTAGATGGCGCGATCGCGGGTTTTGCGTTCGATTTCCCCGAGTTGGCAGTAGACGCAGTTGAAGGAACAGGTGGAGACGGCGCCGATGGGGTCGATCCCGAGCGATCGCCCGTATCGCCAGGATGACACGGGGCCGTAAACGGGGGTGAAGTCTGTGGGGGATGAAATAGAAGTGTTCATAATTGCTCCTTCGCCGGGGCGGTCGGAATCCTCACTTCAGATGGTAGACGATCCCCAACAGACCGGCGACGGCCAGCAGCATCAGCCCAGCGGCTACCCCGGTCAGGGGTCGGGCGATATCCCCCGTCACCCAAGCCGGGACGCGGCCGGTGGGTCGGGGGAATCCGGCGGTTTCTCGGATCGCGATCGCCCAGATCCAGCCCCCGTGCAGGCCGACAGCCAACCCCAAGTCC
Source organism: Lyngbya sp. CCY1209 (assembly GCF_035615495.1). GTDB lineage: Bacteria > Cyanobacteriota > Cyanobacteriia > Cyanobacteriales > Microcoleaceae > Limnospira. The sequence continues at coordinate 8,601 of NZ_JAJENU010000500.1, forward strand.
CCCCCGCCGGCGATGCGGGCCAGGGTCAAAACCATCCCCAGCAGCCACAGTCCCGGCAGTTGGGCGATCGCCTCTTTCGCCCCCCAAATCAAGTGTCCGAGGGCGAACAGGAGGCTGGCGATCGCGGCCGCCGCCATGAGGGGGAGGGCGGACTGGAGTTGTTGCTGCACGAACCCCCGAAACACCAGTTCCTCGGTGGCTCCCACGGCCAGAGCGATGCCGGCGACGGGAAGCAAGCTGGGGATGGCGTTTTTGAAGGGCGTCGGGGAGGGTGGCTCCGGCCATTCGATCCATCCCGCCCCCCCCTGGACGCCGTATGACACGGCGGTGCTGAGAACGGCCGCAGCCCAGCCGAAGGCCAGGGCGATCCAAAAAGAGGCGTTCGGACTCATGCCGTAGTCCGGCAGGGATGCGCCCGTCACTCGGGCCATGCCCCAAAGCAGCAGCCAAGCCATCGGGTAGAAAAGGGCCAGACCGATCAGTTTTTGTCGAGTTTCCAGGGGTTGAAGGGGACGCCAACCGCCCGCGATTGCGCCGAGGGCCACCGTCGGCAACCCGAGAACGGCCCAAATGAGAAAAAAGGCGACCACTTGCATCCCGGGGGCCTCGACAAACCCCGAAGACTCGACGAACGACGACAATTTTCCCAAAGCCAATTACTCTTCCTCGCCGCCGGCGTGAGCTTTTCCGGCTCCATTTTGTTGGTTGTCTTCCACCTGGATCAGATGAATGTGTTTGTATCCGAGTTTGATCTCGAACTCGTCGCCGGCTGCGAGTCCCATTTCTTTGGTATAGGTGGAGCCGATCACGATCTGACCGTTTTTGTGGACGCTCACGGCGTAGGTCGGTTCGCGGCCGCGGCCGTCTTTACCACCGTCGGCGTTCAAGGGAATTCCCCGGGCTTCGAGCAGGGCATCGTAAAAGGCGGTCAGGTTGACCCGCACCTGGCCGTCTTTTTCGGTGTAATACCCGCACAGTCTCGCCGTTTCACGGCGGGGCGAGTCGGAAAGCTCTTTCACTTTTTGAAGCAAAGCCTTTCCGACCAATGGAGTTGGGGCTGGTTTTGACATCATCGAAATCCTTTCCCGATCGGGAACATTGATTAAATAGATTGATCCGTTTTTGGTCTTATAAAAAATAATATAGACTTAAACTAATAATTTTGACAAACTCAATTTTTTGATCGCCCATTTCAGCGAGATGCTGGTGGCGCAGATTTTCCCTCGGGTTGGCTTTGACAGAATCCCCGGAACTCAGCGAACGATCGGTCTGAAAATCTCGAATTTTTTCGGAATCTCGATCGCGGTCGATGGCGTTTTGGAATGGCATTTTTCGGGCGAGTCTGTCGGCTCTCCAACGAAGATCTGCGGAGGAAGAAAATTTTTGAAGATCCTGAAAAGCCTATCATATCAACAGTTGGGCGATTTTTGAGAGGATTGTCAATCGGTCGCTCTCCTGGCCGTCTCTGATCGAAACGACACCCCCATCGGCGGTGGTGATTGCGGAAAATGGACAGGCGGCCCGTTCGAGATCGTCGCCCAGCGCGCCACTGAAAATTGGTCGCGATCGCCGTTATTATCGAGCGATTCCATCGGAGGATATCGACACCAAAAAGTTCTAAAAAAACCTGTTACAGATCGCCTCGAAATCACCGTATTATCGCCGTTACAATCGCCTCCAAAATTCCCAGCGATCGCCGGGTCGCCCGGGCTGGCTTCCCGCCTCCAAACCGGGTGCATCTACTCGCGAACCCGAGGTCCCCGGGTTCGCGATGCACCCGCCGTGCCGGCGTCAAATTTTGAACAAATGTTCTATATATAGCAGTGAGCGCTATTCCCGAGAACCGCTTTCTCACGGCCGGAAGTGCCGTCGCAGTTCCTTGAGGGTTTGATACATTTCGGGGAGGCGTTTGCGAATCGCCGACGTTTTCAGGTACAGCTTATTGGAGATGGCGGGGGAGTCGGACACCACCTCCCCCGGTTTGACATCACCGTGGATGCCGGATTGGGCCGTGGCGATGGCGCCGTCGCCGATTTTCGCCCGGTTGGCGACGCCCACCTGGCCGGCGAGGATCACGCCGTCGCCCACCGTGACGCCGCCGGCCAACCCCACCTGGGACGCGAAGGCGCAGCCCCGGCCGACCCGACAGCCGTGGCCGATTTGCACCAGGTTATCGATTTTCGTGTCGCGGCCGATGCGGGTTTCGCCGACGGCGGGGCGGTCGATGGTGCTGTTGCAGCCGACGCTGACCCCATCTTCGAGGACAGTGATGCCGGACTGTTCCATTTTGAACCAACCCCCCGGGGTGGGGACGAACCCGAAGCCCTCTGCCCCGATCGCCGCGCCGCTGTGGATGGTACACCCGGCGCCGATTTGGGTGCGCTCGTGGATGGTGCAGTTGGCGTGGAGGACGGTGCGATCGCCGATCGTGACCTGTGGATAGATGACGACGTTGGGATGGATGCAGACCCCGTCGCCGACGGTGACTCCGGAGCGAATGACGACGTGGGGGCCGATGTAGACCCCGGAGCCGAGTTGGACGTCCGGGGCGATGGTGGCGCTGGGGTGGATCTCGGGTTTGGGGTGGTAGGGTTGGTAAAACAGGGCGATCGCTTCGGCGAACAGCAGGCGGGGCAGCTTTGCCGAGATCCAAGCCAGTCCGCGATCGCCGGCCCGGGCCTGCAACGCTTCATCGACGGGCAAAATCACGGCCCCGGCCCCGGTGTCGTCCAAATAACCGGCGAATTTCGGTCCTTCGATGTAACTGAGGGTGTCCGGGGTCGCCCGGTCGATGGGGGCCACCCCGTGGAGGATCGGATCGGGGGCATCCGGAACGTCGAGGCTGTGGGCGACAATTCCGGCATCCAACTGTCGCAGCAAATCGCTAAACTTCATATCGGCGTATATGATCGATTGATTCGGTATTTTCCGATTCTATCGGTCTATGTCTCGCCCAATTGAACGATCATCACCGAGCAGGGCGCGTGGTGGACCACATAATTGCTCACGCTGCCCAAAATCAACTCGCCGAGTCCCGAATGTCCCCGCCGGCCCATGACGATCAATTCGGCCCCCCAATTTTTGGCCTGTTCGCAAATGGCCCGTCCCGGCTTGCCGGGGATTTGGTTGCATTCGGCCCGCACTCCCTCATTTCGGGCGCGGGTGGCGTAGGCTTGCAACTGCTCCGAACCGTGTTGGGCGAACTCCCGCCACTGACTTTGGTAGGCTTCGATATATTGGGGGTCGATCATCTCGTAGTAACTCAACCCCACCCCCCCGCTCATGGCGGGAGTCCCCTCTTCGTCCGGCGAGAGGACGTGCAGCAACATCAGGCCGGCGTCGGCCGCTTTGGCGATTGCCAGGGATTTTTGCAACACGTTTTCGCCGTACTCGGACATATCCACAGCGACTAAAATTTTTTGAAACATGGCGATCGCTCCCACTCTTGATAACAGTTCAATTGAAAAAAATGGATTTTAATTTCGATCCGGAGTCCGATCCCATGTCTGCGGCTCCGATGCTTCGGGTTCAATTGTAAGAAAGGTTCCCGTCGATTTTTATCATACTATTGATTGAAAATTCGCGACTTGTCGCCGCATTTCGCCGCGATGGCGGAGGGCGGGAGTCGAGTGCGGATGGCGACCCGGAACGATCGCGGGTTGATTGGAGTCCGTGAGGGCAATGTAGAATAGAAGTTTGAGTGCGATTCGTTCGGGAACGAAATCGGGCTAAAATGCCTGAAATAACCTCCCTGCAAGGCTTTCACCCCCTCGGGTGGAGATAAGGGGCGCACCCCTGACCCACCTTATAACTGTCTGTATGTTCCAAAGTTTGGTATCACACGATACTAAATGAGGTCGGAACTCTCAGGGTCAAGGAAAAATCGACAATACAAATTCCTTACATAAGGAATTTGTCAAATAAGAAACCAGGAAGAGGAGTAAGTAAACGACTAGGCTTCAAAACCCATATCAAACCGGACAAAGAAGCAATTAAAGCCCACATCGAAAAGGTGAAAGAGGTAATTAAGAAACATAAAACAGCACCTCAAGCCGCCCTGATTAAACAACTCAACCCCATCATTACAGGATGGGCAAGGTACTACTCAGGGGTAGTCTCCTCGGAGATTTTCGGAAAGCTGGATGAAATACTCTGGCAACAACTGCGGGCATGGGTAGTATCACGATGCGGAAATGCCAAATACAAAACGCTCAGAAAATACTTCCGAACAGGAATGGCAAAACTGAGCAACGGGGATGAAAGGAAGGACCAGTGGATTTTCCAAACCAAGGATGGTCTGTCGCCGTCCGACGACGGGAAGTCATCGACATTGTGGGAAATTCCTGTTGACGACGGTTGGCGGGATTTTGCCGTCAGGTCCCCTCACAAGTCTCAAATCCGATCTCGGAGAATTTTGCCGTCGAGTGCCACAAGGTCAAGGAGTCGATCATGACGGATAAACAGCAGCGCGATAATATGCGTCGTCATGCTGCCGAAGAGTTTCTCAAATCCTATCAAAAGCAATTGCTCGACTCGTTTCAAGAAGATCGGGATTTATCGACACCCACCCCGCCGCCGGAATTTCAATCCGAACAGGTCGCGGACGACACCCCCTGCGAACCCATCAGCCTGTCGGAACTCGAAGCGGCCATTTCCGACATCGACCAATTTTTGGAAAGTCAGCAGCCCGACGTCTCGGAATCGGACGATTTGGAGAACGGCTGATCGAGCTCGGCGACCTGTCGCTGGCGTCGCGCTTCGTATAGGATCAGCGCCGCGCAGGTGGCGACATTGAGGGACTCGACCCCGTTGAGGAGGGGGACGCGGACGCGGTGATCGGCCAGGTCTGCCAATGGTTCCGAGAGGCCGGCCCCTTCATTTCCCAACACGATCGCGGTGGGTTTTCGCCAATCCAAGTCCCAGTAGCTCAGGGGGGCGTCGGGGAGGGTCGCCACGATTTGGATGCCCCGTTCCCGGCAGTCGGTTAGGGAAGCTTTCAAGTCGGGATGCACAGCGATGGGGAGGCGAAACCAGGCGCCGGCGGAGGCCCGCAGCACTTTCGGGTGGTCGCGATCGACGCTATCGGCGCTCAACCAGAGTCCCTCGACGCCGGCGGCGGCGGCGGTGCGGATCAGGGTGCCGAGGTTGCCCGGATCTTGCAGGGTTTCCAGGACGAGTCCCAGGCCCCGGATGGGGGCGGGAGTTTCCGGCGCCCGGGGGGCGACGGCGACGACACCATCCGGGTGGACGGTGGTGGTCATGGCGGCCAGGACGCGATCGCTCACCTGTTCGGCGCGGCCGGCGGTGCGGACGGCCCAATCCCACAGTTCCGGGTGTCGCTCCCCCCACTCGGGGGTACAGCAGACGGCGGTCGGGTGCCAGTCCGTGGCGCGGCATTCGGCCAACAGGTGAGTCCCCTCGAGCAAAAACGAGTCCTGCTCCCGTCGTCCTTTGGCCGCGTGCAACTTCTTAAATTGCTTGACCAGGGGATTTTGGAGGCTCGTGAGCATGGGAGGGGGTCCCGGGTTGGGTTAATTTGGAAAAGAAGAAAATCGGGAAAATCGGGTCGATTTTCAGCTTTTGGTTTTGAATGCGGAACCCGGGACTTGAACCCGGAAGTCCTTGCGAACACTAGAACCTGAATCTAGCGCGTCTACCAATTCCGCCAGTTCCGCTTAATTGTTTTGCACAATTTTACATTGTTTCATAGGTTATGGCTGGTGTCAACCCCCGATCCGAAATTAATTTCGTGCGGGCGATCGCCGGCCTTCGCTCCCTGAAGACTGTGCCCGAAACCCTCACCCAGCTTTCACTGAGGCTCGGCCGACTGGTCAGAGCGATCGGCGCGATCGTGTGGGTCGTGGGGGCCGGGAATCTGGAAGTCCTCAAAAGCATTGAGCCCGGACTCGTGACCATGAAAGCCGACAGGGCTTCGGGATTCATCTTAGCAGGTTCCTCGCCGATCCTGTGGCACCGGCAAGCCGAACCCGAGCGGAGCGGGCAATGGAAATGCGGATGGGGGAGCGGACGGCCGAATTGGCGGAAAGTCGCCGGTACTTGTCCACCCCGATCGACACCGGGTCCGGAATCCTCTTCGCCCGAGATCTGGGGGCGGGGGGTGCGATCGCCGATGTGAGCAACGGGTGCGGGGGATTGCCTACTGCCTTTCAACCCTCCGGTCGGCTCCGGTCGCCTCCGGTGGCCCTTACCACGGACTGCCGATCAGGGTAAATCCGGCCCAGTAGAAGGGGTGGGAGAGATTCACATTGTCTCGGGTCGCCAGTTCGCGGGGGAGGGAGATGGGGAGGGGGGCGATGGCGGAGGAATCGTAAAAAAGCCGGCCGTCTTCGAGGCGAATTTGGCCGCGCAACATCGCCAGTTGGGCCTGTCTGAGGGCCTCAGCCTTGATGGGACTCGTCTGCAGGGATTCGTAAAAGGCCCGCATCAAACCCAGGGTTCCGGCGTCGCTGACGTACCACAAACTCGCCAGGGCCGATTTCACCCCGGCTTGGACGGCCAATCCCGCGAAGCCCAATTCCGCCTTTTCATCGCCGACGGCGGTGGTGCAGGCGCTCAAAACCAGCAACTCGACGGGGGGTTGGTTGAGGCGGAGGTTCCGCAACTCGTCCAACCCCAATTTCCGGTCCCAAAATTGAATGTAGGAGCGATCGGCGCCCCCGGCCACGAATTCCCCGTGGGTCGCCAGGTGGATGATTTGATATTCCTCGCGGGTGCGCTGAGATTTGAGGTTGGGAACGGTAAACTCTTCATTCAGGAACGATCGCCCCGCCCAAAGATCTTCCCCGACGATCAGAGCCAATTCCAGGGGGACGGCCGGGAGCGGTTCTTGGCTGGCGTCGAGAAATTCCGAGGCCCCCATCGCCAGGACTTTGGAACCGTTGAGGTTGACATAGCTGGTGTCGGTGAGGCTGAGGCTGGGAATCAGGCTGAGGCTGTAGCGTTCGATCAGGAACCGTTCGCCGTCGTGGAGGGCTGCGAGGGGGAGGGTCCGCAACCCGGCATCCATCGAAAAAATCAGGGTGTCGATGTCGTGTCGTTCCAACTGTTGTCGCACCGGCGCAATGAGGCGATCGTAAAGCTGCCGCCCCGATTCGAGATACCGGGTGTCCGACCAGTCGCGGGGGGTGCGGATCTGGTTGGTAAAGTCCCGGGCGACTCGGATCAGCGCCTCCCGGTTCACCGGGACGCTCTGGAAAATCGGTTCAGCGTCGGGCAAGAGCAACCGCAATTCGAGCTGGTCGGCTTGCAAGGAGACGTAAACGATCGCCGGTTTGTAGTCGGTGAGGCGCACGATGTCGCGGAGGGTCTGGCGGATGCTGCGGTCGTCCACCGGATTTTTATTGAGATCCGAGCCGAAATAATTAACAAACTCCCGACCTCGAAACAGGTCGAGTTGCCCGACGGAGGCGACCAAGGGGGAGCGGGCGATCTGGTCGTCGGATACGGTAGCGGATTCGAGGCGGACCGCCAGATCGTCGGGAACGCCGGCATCAGAGTCAGTTGCTTCCAAACCGCCTCCGGCCGTGTCGATCAGAGTTTCATCGGGATTCCCTTGCGCGATGGGTTGATCGGCATCCGCCGCCGTCGAATTGGAATTGGGGTTGAGATTTCCCCCCCCAGAAACCACCGAGGTCGCCGTTTCGCCCTGCGCCGGTCGGGACGAGGTGTCGGCGTTAACATCATTGCCGATTTGGCTGTTGCCGGGGATTTGAGCCGTAGCCGCCTGCTCGAAACTGTCGCCGATCGCCGTTTCGGGCCGCACCGTCAGGGTGCCGTCGGTGATGGCTGCCGCCGTGCCGTTGGCGGTGGGATCGCCGACGACGAGGGAACTGGCCGTATCGGGCAACGCGATCGCCCCGCCTCCCGTCCCGCCGGATGTAGAAATACTCGCTTCCACGCCGTTTCGGGCTTCAAAACGGCCGGTCGCCCGGAAAAATTGCGGGGTGTCAATAGCCACCGTCCCGCCGCGGCCGCCGCCTTCGGCGCGGATGAAATCGACCGCGATATCACTTTGAGCCCCCAGGGCGACATCCCCCCCGTCCCCGTCGGCGGCGCTGGTATCGACGGCGCCGAGGGTGGCGGTATCGGCGGCTTCGACGGCGATACCGCCGCCCCCCCCGGAACCGGACGCATCCAGATTGCCGGTGCGGACCGCCCCCTGGCGGCTGCGAATGGCGATGTTGGCGCCGGTGCCGTCCGCCGCGGTCGCGGTCACATCCCCGGTGGCGATCGTCCCTGCGGCGTCGAGATTGATTCCCTGATACGGCTGATCAAGTAACGTGACTCGTATATTCCCCGTCGTCACCGCGCCGCGATCGCTCGTCAGGCTCACGGGGCGTCCGGCCGTCAGATCTCCGGTGCGGATATCATCTCTCGCCTGCAGGGTGAAAACCGTCCCCTCCCCAAAAATATTGCCGTTGACGGCAATTTGCCCCTCCCGGCTCGTCAGGCCAATTTCCCCGAGGGGGGCCGAAGCGGGGGGCGCCTCGGAGCGGATCTCGCCGGTTTCGATATCGCCCCGGGCGGCGAGGCGGACGTTGAAGCCCGAGCGCAAATCAAGAGCAGCGATATCGCCCCGGGCGCTGTCGAGATCGAGGGTATTGCCGCCGGTGGCAATGGAACCCACCCGGATATCGCCATCGGCTCGCAGTGCGACGGAGGCATTTCCGATCCCCGTGATGGCTCCGTCCCCGACAATTTCCCCCGAGAGCCCCGCAGAGCGCAACAAAACCGGGCTGCGGAAGGTGACGTCGCCCGAGAGGGTCAGCGTCCCGTTGCCGTCGGGGCGACCGATGGCGATCTGTTCAAATTCGGCCCCCAACGCATTCAGATCCGCGGCCGTCAGGTCGAGGCCCGCCGTCCCTTCCGAACCGCCCAAACTGACGTTCTGACCGGAGTCGGCCGGCTGCAATGTCAAAGTACCCCCGCCCCGGATCGAATTGCTGCCGCCGACGAGGTCGATTTCGCTCCCGGCCAACGAAATATTCCCCCGGCGGTCGCCGTCGGCCTGGGCTTCAATGCGGGCGACCCGGACCGGACCCGAGCGGCTGGCGACGTTGACATCCCCCCCCACGACGATCAGGTTTCCGAGACGGATTTCGTTTGCGGCTTCAAATGTGATGTCGGCTCCCCGAGATCCCCGCACCGTCGCCACCGGTTCGGAGTCCGAAACGGAACCGAAAATCTGACCTTCGGGGGCGCGAAGGACGACCGAATCTTGAAAGCCGATGTCTCCCCCCAGGCTGAGGGTTCCCCCGCCGTCGGCGCGTCCGACGACGATCTGCGAGAACCCATCCTGGAGGGCCGAGAGGTCGCCCAGACTCAGGTCCAGCGCCAGGGAAGAGTCCCCGGCGGTACGGCCTAAATTGATATCCTGGGTCGGCGTCGCCGTTTGCAGCAGGAGGGAACCCGAGCCCGAAACGGGTCCGTTCAAATCGATTTCGTCCCCGGTGAGGATGATATTACCCCCCTCAAATTGGGTCGAAGCTGTCGTCGCCTGGGTTCCCGTGGCGATCGCGCCGACCTCGATCGCCACCGCCGCCTCCAGGTTGACATCCCCTCCCCCCCGGGAGCCCCGAGCATCTACACTCCCCAATAAACTGAGGGTTTCCGGGGTGCGGATAGAGACGTTTCCGGCCTCGCCCGATTCGGAGGCGGTGCGGATCTCCCCCGGCTCCTCCAGGAGAATTCCGGACCCCCGAGACGCGATCGCCACATTTCCGCCGCCCCCTTCCCCGGTCGTATCGATCGATTCCAGAAAAATCTCCCGGGCGGCTCCGAGTTCGACATCGCCCCCCGCGCCCTCCGCGTCGGTGGCCCGGGTTGAGAGGGTTCTCGCCCGGATCTGGCGGCCGCTGTCGAGGAAAATATTCCCCCCGGCGAATTGGCCATCCGTTTCCAGGGAGGCGGCGGCGATGGAACCTTGGGCCGTGCTCAGGGTCAGATTTCCCCCCGGGCCGGAGGGATTCGCCGTCGAGAGGTTCCCGGCGCTGATTTGTCCGGTATCGCGGGCGGTCAGAGTCAAATTTCCCCCCCGGGTGCGGATGTCTCCCGTGGCGATGTCGATGCCGGAAATGGTGAGGTCGCCGCCGTCGGTGGTGATGCGATCGCCCCGGTTCATGACGAAAGACCCCTGGCCGTCCCCGTCGGCGTCGGCGGTAAACGTCACCGAACCCCCTGACGCGGCCAAACTCAATTCGTTGTCGGAGAGATCTTCGATGCGAATATTATTGCGGGCTTCAAGGATAATATCGGCGTCGGCCGACAGATTTTCCAGGGTCGTTTCCGAGAGGTTGAATTCGGAGGGGTTGTCCCCCGCCAAGCTTTGGCCGTCGAAGGCTCCGCCGTCGTTGCCCCCCTCTCCGTCCACGATGGTGATGTTGAGGGGGTCTAGCAGCAGGGTTCCCACCCCGTCGCCCCCCCGCAGGTTGACTGCGCCGTCGATGCGGAGGGAAACCCTGCCGGAAATTTCCACGAATCCCCCGTCTCCCGTCCCCCGGGCGGAAATTTGCCCGGAAAATTGGGTGTCCCCGTCGGACCAGATGACGATGCGGCCCCCGTCGCCGGCGGCGGTGGCGTCGGCGAAAATGTTGGAGTTGGCGTCGATCGCCGTATGGGTGGCGTTGGGGACCCGGCCGCTTCCCCGGTAATCCCCGCCGACTCTGACCGTCCCCCCGCCGTCGGGGGCCGAGGCGTTGACCGTGGCCCCGAACAGTCCGACGCGATCGCCGAAAATGTTCACCCGGGGCGCGGAGTCCGGGGCGGGGGACGAGGTGTCGAGACTCCCGGAAACGGCGACGACGCCCGGTTCGGGGGAAATGGGGGTGTCCGAACCCGTCAGTCGGACCCGGCCGTCGGCCAAAACCGTCACCCCGCCGGCTTGGCCGGCATCCCCCCCGGTCAGCAATTCCGGCAAGGACAGAGGCGTGAGTTGGGTTTCGAGTCCCGTTTCGGGGGAAAGGGGGCGGACTTCCAAACTGAGCAGGTGTCCGGTTTGGGAAATGCGGAGGACGTTTTCGCCGGGGACGGCGGCGACGGTGATCTGGCCCCCCGGGGCGCTCAGTCGGCCGGTGTTGATCACGGTGCCCCCCAGGAGGGTGAGGCTTTCGCCCGGGTTGACGGAGAGTTGGCCGGCGTTGAGGATCTGGCCCGGGTCGGCCGCGAAGGCGAAGGCGTCGGGGGGGCCGACGAGGGCGGCGTAGTCGTTTTCCCCCATCACCCCCATCCAGCGGTCATCGAAGCCGATGCCGGCGGCGGTGGTGGCGGTGAAGGAACCGGGCACGTCCAACCGGGCGCCGGCTCCGAATAGGATGCCGGCCGGGTTGATCAAAAATAGGTTGGAGGCCCCCCCGCTGACGCGCACCAGTCCGTTAATGCGGGAGGCGTCCCCGCCGACGACGCGGGCGAGGATGTTGGCGATGGAAGGGTCGCTCAGGAAGTTGGCGACGGCCCCGGATTCCACGTCGAAGCGGGTGAAGCTGTGGAAGAGGTTGCCCCCGTCCCCCGATCGCCTCCCCCCGGTGATGTCGGTGCGGTTTCCCTCTCGGGTGGTGAAGGTGCCGGTGCCGCCGGGTTCGGGGACGATGGGTCGGGCGTTTGCGATTCGGGTTGTTGCCTTGAAATCGACCCGGATTTGTGATAGGTTTTCCGGTAGGATGGGGAGTATTTCCGAAACCCAGAATCCGGCTAGGAAAAGGGCGATCGGAACGGACCGCAGGCGACAGGTTGGGTTCATCGTGCTATCCTCCCTGGGGATTTCCCATTTTCGTTCGATTGATCGAACCGCCAATGGTCGCCGCATGACTCATTGACTCGGAGCCGACCGACCGCGTTGCAATTGTCTGGCAATCTACCTCAAGATGCTATCCCCGGATCTGGCGTGCGCCGACTTTTTCCGAGAAACGGTGGTTGGGAAGGGAATGTTTCTCGACCCCCCGATTCCTCGGCGGTGGCACCCACGATAATCGGATGAATTGCAGTTGACACCTCAAAACACTCTAAAAAATGCGTTTGATCGGTTTGACGGGCGGTATCGCTACGGGAAAAACGACGGTTTCCAATTATTTGGCTCGAACCCACAACCTGCCGGTCTGGGATGCGGATATCTACGCCCGCCAAGCCGTCGAACCGAATTCCCCCGTTCTGGATGCCCTGGTTGACCGCTACGGTCCCGATCTGCTTCTTCCCGATGGTAGCCTAGATCGACCCGCATTAGGTCATATTATTTTTCATAATTTAACAGAACGGCGCTGGGTGGAAGCACAAATTCACCCGTTCGTCCGCGATCGCTTCCGGGAAAATTGCGACTCACTCCGAAACACCCCGTCGCCGGGAGAGCCAACGGCGGTGTTGGCGGTCCCCCTGCTGTTTGAAGCGGACATGACGGATTGGGCGACGGAAATTTGGGTAGTCCACTGCTCCCCCGAACAGCAACGGCACCGCCTCCTCGAACGGCACGGCTCCTCCCTCACCCCCGGACAGATTCAAGCCCGAATTGAGAGCCAAATGCCCCTGGAAGAAAAGTGTCGGCGGGCGGATGTGGTCTTGGACAATTCTTCGAGTTTGGAGGCGCTGTACGAACAGTGCGATCGGGCAATTAACAATTCTAGCAGTGCGCGATCGTGTAGTTACAAGGTCTAGAAACGGTATTAGGGAGTCGGGGGATTGATAATTCTCACCCATCCGGTGTGTAACTCCGCGGCTCGCACAGCGCTATAACAATTAACAATTAACAATTATCAATTAATAATTATCAATAAATTTCCCGGAACCTCTACGGCTGCTGGTTGCGGCCGTCGGGGTTCCGGGAAGGGGGGTTTTTTAATTCGGGTGGAGCCGAAAGATATAGCAGTCGCCCGGGTAGTCAGGACATCTGAAAATCCCGAAACTTCTGTTCGGACGGGTGGTCAGCCTTTGCTGAAAGCTGAAAGCACCAGAGCTGATTGCTATATTAATTGGCGGAGTCGGCGGCGGTGGCCAGTTCGGTGGCACCGCGGTTGCGTTTCCGCGTCAGGGCGTTGAACAGCATGATCCCGATCGCCTTGACCAAATTGCCTTCGAGTTCCTCGAACATATTCATGTTCATTCGGAAGGCGGCGTTGGCTTCATCGACGATGCGATCGGCTGTTTCTTGGTCGATGGGCAGGTCGTTCATCGCCTGGCGATAGTTGGTTTTGAACGCCTTCTCGTCGGGGATTTCGTCGAACTCGTAGAACTGAGTTCCCTGGCCGTCGGACAAGTTCATCGCGGTTTGGGCGATGCCCTTGAGAATTTGTCCGCCGGAGAGATCTCCCAAATAGCGGGTGTACAGGTGGGAGATGAGCACAACCGGGTCTTGCTCGGAAATTTCGCGAATGCGGGCGACGTAGGCTTGGGCCGCTTCGGAGGGTTGCACCGCTTCCCGCCAGTTGGCGCCGTAGTAGAAGAACAAATCCTGCTCCAGAGCTTGTTTCCGGTTCAATTCCGGAAAATATAGCTTCGAGAGGATCGGATGATCTTTGTGGCGCTCCATTTCCTCTTCCATCGCCGTATAGACAAAGTAGAGGTTCCCCGCCAGTTTTCGATAAGAAGTTTTTTCTACGGTGCCTTTTAAAAAGCACCTGATAAAGCCGACATTTTCTGCCATCGTGTGGGACTTTTTGGTGCCTTCCCGCAACTGGGCCGCTAGGTTAACGCTCATACTAAATTGATTTGATCCCAAAGCTAAATTCTACAGCAGGCGTATTAATCCTGAATTCAACGGCTGCTTAGACCGCTTGAATTTTTACCATAAACTGATTTGCCGAGAAATAGTGTTAAGAATTATCACGGCGACGATCGCCGCCAAATCTGAGCATTTTTACTCTTGACGGCGACGCCGACCTTCACAGCGAAATTTGGCTGACGGCGATCTGACCGCCGAAACAAACGTCCACGTCGGTCCCGGCGACGCGATCGCGTTTTCCGTAATCCCCGACATATTGATAATATTCCCCGTCGATGCGGTAAACCGCCGGCAGGGGGTCCGTGGAGGGACGACAGAAAACCCAGTCGGGGTCTGGTTCTTCCGGTTCGAGATGGGGGAGGTTGACGTTCCAAAAACTGCCGCGCGAGCAGGGTTTTTGGAGGAGATCTTGCAAAATCCCCCGGGTGAGGCGGCCGGCCCGTTCCCAGTCCACGGGTTTGCCCCCCTGGCGGTATTGGGAAATGGCGATGGCGGGGAGGCCGCGGATGGCTGCTTCCCGGACGGCGGCGACGGTTCCGGAAATGTAGACATCCACACCCATATTGCCCCCAGCATTGATGCCCGAGATCACCCATTTCACCTCGGGACACAGGTGGCTCAGAGCGATGCGGATGCAGTCGGCGGGGGTTCCGGCGATCGCGTAGCGGCCCTCGGAGCGGCGATCGACGTGGATGGGAATGTGGGTCGTCACCTGGTGGCCGCAGCCGGAAAGGTGGTCGCGGGGGGCCACCCAAATGGTCGGACTTTCAACGGCTTCGGATAGGACTCGAATGCCGGGGGCGTCGATGCCGTCGTCGTTGGTCAAAACAATTGTCATTCGGTTCTTTGGAGATTGCGCTACCATCTGTTTGATATTATGGCAGTCGCGGCGAATCAGGGGAAGGTTGATAATTGACCATTAATTATCCGACCCCCGACTCCCGACTCTCGCACGGGGGCTATGGCGATCGGCAATTGGGTGTCAGATTACAGCTTTAAAAAAATCAGTTTTTTGGGAATTATAGCGCTGATTCAATTTTGACAAAAAAAATAACGGGTCAGATTCTGACATCTAGATCGACGAGCGGAATCGAGGTCGTTGCGGCCGTCCGATCTGTACCCATCACCTTTTCGTTGGCCATAAAATGGCATCGTATCAATAAAATTAAGGCGAATTTTTGGTGGTCAACTTGCCACTTTGTGGGCGAGTTCTTGAATCATTTGACCGACGTTTTGGGGGGTCGTCCAATATTGATTTGTCCGCCAATTGGCGCGATAATTGTACCCGTTTTCTTGGGGTGCATCGGCTTCGTCCGACGCGATCACGATCAGGGGAATTTTCGCCGTAGCCTCATTTTGTCCCAGACGTTCGAGAAACTGGCGGGTTTTGTGATCGCTCAAATTCAGGCGGCTGATAATCAAGTTGGGCTGCATTTCCTGGGCGATTTGAATGGCACATTTGCCTTCCTCCGTCCAGATGATGTTGAACGCTTCGAGCTGGAGAACTTCTTCGAGAGGGGAGTTCACAAAGTCATCTTTTTCGACCCACAAAATTTTAAAATTCATGCTTGACTCCTTTTCAATAATTCGGACGTTGCACCTCGTCAATCACCACTGATCCCGCGATATTTTCATTGAAAATTGGTGTCGGGAGTAGCTCCGAGGCGATCGCCAAATTGACCCTGAAAATTTTGGTGCCCCCCCGGCGAGGGCAATGCCGGGATGGAAGAACTGACACCGGGGGCGACCCCGTTCGGGGATCTCGCGCGGCCCGAGAGTCCCTCAATCGCGCTTCGGCTTGCCACTCTCGCAAACCATGCCGGAGAAATTGAACGGACTCCGGACTGGGTATCTGGAGGCGATCGCAGGGCAATTCAATGTGATTGGGCTCGAAAGGAGAGTTGCTAGAAGGGAAAAGGTTCTCGCCTCCGGGTTGCTCGGAAAGCCGTTTCCGAAACTGAAGGCTTGAAAACATCTCAAGCCCCAAGGCGCGGGTAAAAATTGGGTATTGTTTTTCCCTTACGGAGCATTTTCGGTGGTATCTGATCGGTGTCGGAAACGCCAACCGAGCCGATATTTAGTCCACTTCAATTGTTCACATCTTACCATTATCGGAACCGAACTCGCCGGATATCCGACCCTAGATCGAAGTTAAAGGATAATTGTGAAATTTCTGTGATGATCGCCGGTTTTTTTTCCCGAACGGCCGGAAAGCGATCGATCGCCGGTGTCGGGAGTTGAAGGGTACGGGGGCTCCAGGGGTGGAGGAGGCGGAGGAGGAAGGAAATCCTATCTGTGTTCTTCCTCGGCTTCCTCAGCTTCCTCGGCTTGAGCGTTGCTTGACCGTTACTCCCCCCACTCGACACCCTTGGGGACATCAAGCATTCTCGTTCCAGTGCAGGATCTGGCGAATTTGGCAGACCAAATCCATCGCTTCAAACGGTTTCGTAATCACGCCGGTGACGCCCAACTCGATAAACTGCTGTTTTTCACTGACTTTGGCTTTAGCCGTGAGCAGGATGGTCGGGATATTTTGAGTCGCCGGGTTCCGTTGCAGGCGTCCGAAGGTAGTAGCCCCGTCCATGTCCGGCATCATCACGTCCAGGAGGATAGCGTCGGGTTGTTCGGCGGCGGCCAGGATCAATCCTTCGCTGCCGGAGGCGGCGGTGAGTACCTCCCACCCGGCGGCAACTTCCAGGGAAATCTGGATAATTTCCCGCACGCCATCATCGTCATCGATCACCAAAATCCGTTTGCTAGGATTCATCAGTTTATTTATCCTCCTCAATCTGCGCGGATAATGTGAAGTAGAAGCAACTGCCCACGTTGGGGGTACTCTTCACCCAAATCCGACCGCCGTGCTGTTCTACGATACTCCGACAGATAGCGAGTCCCAAACCCGTGCCTCCTTTTTGTCGGGAGTCCGAGGCATCGACTTGGTGGAACCGCTCGAAAATGCTCTCGATCTTGTGGGAGGGAATGCCGCGGCCGCGGTCGCCGACCGAAAACAGAACCGGCGAGGGACAGGGGGAAGTGGCGGCCCCGGAGGAGCGATCGCCCCCGGCTGGTGCCACGGACAAGGTCACCCGACTCCCGGCATCGGAAAATTTGATCGCGTTGCCCAAAAGATTGGTTAGCACTTGCAGGATGCGATCGGGATCGGCACAGATATTGAGGTCTCGGGGAAAAATGTCGATCGCGATGCCGGCGCGATGGGCCATGACCTGCATTTGTTCGCCCGCCCTCACCAGAAGATGGCCCGCATTCACCGTTTGGAGACAGAGGCTAATTTTACCCGATTCTAACCGTTCGAGTTCCAAAATATCGTTGACCAGCCGCACCAGGCGTCCGGCGCTCTCGGTGGCGATTTCGATCACCTGCCGGCCGCGATCGGAACTGGGGTCTAAGTGGCTGCAAATCAGGTTCAGGCCGCCGTAAATAGACGTCAGCGGGGTGCGAAGTTCGTGGCTGACCACAGAAATAAACTCGTCCTTCATGCGTTCGATGGCGTAGCGTTCGGTGATGTCCTCGCCGATACTCATCGTGCCGATCGCCTGACCGTCGGGACTTTGCAGCAGGGTGTGGTTCCAGGCGATCATTTTTTCTTCCCCGGCTTTCGTGAGGATAGAGTGGTAGCCGTGGGAGTTGAGGGTGTGGTTGAGCCGATCTCGAAACTGGGCTTGAACCTTTTCCTGGTGGGGGGGGATCAAGGGGGGGGACCAATTTTGACCTTTAATTTCGGCGGCGGAATATCCGGTCAACTCCAAAAAGAACGGGTTGACGTATTCGATGCGGCCGTCGCAGTCCAAACTCACCACCAACAGGTGGACGTTTTCGAGCAAACTCCGCCACCGCCGTTCCGCCTCCCGCAGGTTCGCCTCGGTTTGCTTTTGGTCGGTGATATCCCGGGCGATGGTAGAGAGCAAACTGATTTGCCCTTCTCCGTTGCGGTGGGCGATGATCCGCTCGGAGATGGGAATTTCCCGGCCGGTGGCGCTCAACAGCGCCGTTTCCCCCAGCCAAGTCCCGTCCTGCAGGGCGGTCGGGATGCCCTCCTCCCAGACGATCTGGCTGGCCCAGGGGGGGTGACTTTGGGAAATGTCGCAGTTGATCGCCCCTTCGGGGGGCAACCCCAACACCTGCCGGGCCGAGCGGTTGCAGTAGACGATCTCGCCCGTGGGGGTGGCCGAGGCGATGAAGTCGGGGGTGGCTTCGATAATGGCGATCAGGCGATCGCGCAGGTTTTCGGCCTGTTTGCGCTCGGTAATGTCCTGCATAACCATCATGCCGGCAACAAGGGGCTCCATCCCGTTGTTCCCCGCCTCGTTTCGCACCGGCAGGGTTTGGACGTAGTAAATGCGCCCCTCCTGTTCCAGTTCTCCCGTGGTGGTTTCGCCTTCGAGGGCGCGACGGTAGTGGGGCGCGATCGCCGAGCAGGTGGCGGGGGAAAACACCTCCCAGATGGTTTTCCCTTCGATCTGTTCGGAGGACAGGCCGTGGGCCCCCAGGGCCACGCCGTCGGCGATGGTGTGGCGCAGGTCCGGGTCGAACAGGAAGACGGCGCCCTTGGGGAAGTTTTGCACGAGGGTGCGGTAAAGTTTCCGGCTGGCGAGGAGTTGAGTTTCGGTGCGCCGGTGTTCTTCGAGTTCCTGTTGGAGGCGTCGGTTGGTTTCGGCCAGTTCGGCCGTCCGCGATCGCACCCGGACTTCCAATTCGGCCTTGGCCCGCCACAGCAGTTCTTCGGCCTGTTTGCGCTGGGTGATATCTTTGGCGATGCCGGCGCGGCGGTACATCTGGCCGCCATCGTCGAAAATCGGGAAGGCGCGGTCCCAGATCCAGCGGATCGAGCCGTCGGGGCGGACGATGCGATATTCGATGTCCAGGTGGGCGGTGGGGTGGTTTTCAAAGGCTGCTCGCGCCCGCCCCCGGTCGTCGGGGTGGATGGCGTCGAAGTAGGTGTCGGGCGATCGGTAGAGGCTGTGGCAACTGCGCCCCCAAACGTCCTCGTAGGCGGGGCTGACGTAGAGAATTTCCCAGGACGTGCACTTGCTCATCCAGAAGACATCGTGGATGTTTTCGGCCAGTTGCCGGAATTTTTTCTCGCTTTCAGCCGCCTGGCGGTGGGTCCGTCCGGCGTTAATGCCGAAGGCCAGATCGTCGGCTAATTCGGAGAGAAACTGCACTTCCGTCTCGTCGAAGGCGCCGGGGCGATCGCGGTACAGGGTCAGCACCCCGAAAACGGGGGTCGGGGAGGGGGTGGAGTCGGGCGAAGTTTCGATGCCTTCGACGCCCCGGATCAGGGGTACGGCGATGGCGGAATTTCCCGAGTCCCCCTGGGGGCGGAAAACCCGGGTTTGCCCGAGGCGCAGGGCCATCTTCCGTTCCTCGAGGTGCGGTTCGATATCGCCCTCAAGGGTTTCTCCGGCCCCGGCGACGGGGGTGAGATGTCGGAGGTCGGGAAATTGGGCGTATTCCACGCTCACCCGGCGGTAGCCACCTACCGTCACGAGGATATGGCAGATATTGTCGAGGAGTTCGGTTTCCGTGGTCGCCCACACCGTGGCCCGATTGCAGTGGCTGATGGTTTTGAGGGCCCAGTTGAGGCGCCCGAGTTCGGTTTCGGTGCGCTTGTGACGTGATATGTCGGTGTAGTGTTCGATGCGGCCCCCGGCGTACAATCCCGAGGCAATCGGCTGGCTCAGGTGTTCCAGCCAGCGTTCGGCCCGGTCGCCGTCGGGCAGAATATGGCATTCAAATTGTTCGATGTAGGTGTTGTTGTCGTAGGTGGCCAGAACCGTGGCTGCGAAGCGGTCGGGGTCGGCGAAAATGAACCGGATGCGATCGCGGACCAGTTGCCGCTTGTCCTTTCCGATCGCCTCGGATCTTTGCAGGCCGAAAAACCGCTCGATCGCCCGGTTGATCCAGACGATCCGGAAGTCGGCATCGAGGATAAAAATACCCACTTCCGACTTGTCGAGGACGTCGTTGGTGAGGGAACTGTAGCGGGCCTCGCTCTCCCGCAGGGCGGCTTCGGCTTGTTTGCGGGGGCTGATGTCGGTGTGGGACCCCACCATGCGGGTGACGCGGCCGAACTCGTCCCAGACGGCCTGTCCCCGGTCAAGAATCCACTTGTAGCTGCCATCTTTGCACTGCATCCGATGTTCGGTGATGTAGAAGGGGGTTTTTTTGTTGAAGTGGTCGGCGATGGCTTGCATCACCCAATCGCGATCGTCGGGGTGGACTCGCTTTTCCCACTCTTCGAGCTGATTGGGGATTTCGGAGTCTGCGTATCCGAGCATTTCTTTCCAGCGGGCCGAGAAGAACACTTCGTCGGTTTCGACGTTCCAATCCCAAATGCCGTCGTTGTTCCCCCGCAGGGCCAACTGCCAGCGTTCCTCGCTCTCCTGCAGGGCTTCTTGAGCCCGGGTCCGCTCCGTGATGTCCTGGCCGAGGGACAAAATCGAGACGAGATTCCCGGCCTCGTCCCGGCAGGCGGAATTGTACCATTCGCACTCAAGGATTTGGCCGTCTTTGGTGGCGTTGCGGTTGTGGCAGATCTGGCGGTCTTCGGTGCCGTCGATCAGGCGGATGCAGGCCTGCAGGACGCGATCGCGATCGGCTTCCACCACCCAATTTAACTCGGACCACTGCCGCCCGATCGTTTCCGCCGCGCTCCACCCGAACAACTGCTCGGCGCGGTCGGACCAGCGGAGTATGCGGAGTTCGCTGTTCCACTCCACCACGGCTAGGGGGGAGTTTTCGACGTGGAAGGAGATCTGTTGGTGGGCCTGTCGCAGTTGTCGGAGCAGTTGGGCTTGGTCGAGGGCGATGCCCACCTGGTCGGCCAGTTGTTTGAGGAGGTCGATTTCGTGGGTTCTCCAGTGGCGCGAACCCCGGCACTGGTGGACGATCAGCAGCCCCCACAGTCGCCCCTGGCTGACGATGGGGACGATCGCGACGGCCCGGACTTGGAAGTAGTCGAGCAGTTCTCGATAGCAGGAGCGGACGAGGTGGCTGTCGCCGACGTTGCCGACGCTGAGGGTGCGGCCGTCGCGGTAGGCTTCGATGAAGCGGTGGAAGCAGGGGTCGCAAATTTCCTGCCCGAGCAGGGATTTCCACCGGGGCAAGACGGCTTCTCGGACGACGACGCCGGCGTTGGCGGACCGCAGTTGAAACATCAGGACGCGATCGGCGTCGAGGAGCGATCGCACTTCGGTGACGGTGGTGGCGAGAATTTCGCTCAGGTCGAGGGACTGGCGAATTTTGACGGTGACTTCGGAGAGGAGTTGGGAGCAGTTGGGGTGGGGGGAGGCGGAGGGAGCGGAGCAGGGGGAGGGGGGAGGGGCGCTTCCCTGTCCCCCGGCTTGGGGGCGGGCGACCCAGAGGACGCGGCGATCGGGGAGGGGGGAGAGGATCGCCGAAAATGGGATGTCGGTTCCGTCGGCTGGGGAAAAAATTTTGTAGCAAAACTCCCGTTTTTTTTGCTTTTTAAATGTGGCTTCTATCGCTGATTTAAATAGGGTATTTTTGACGCAATTTTTGACGGTCAAATCGACAATTTCTCGGCAGTCGATATCATCTGAATTGGGAGAGATTAGAGTTGGTTTTTTATCGAAATCAAACCAGAGAATAATGTCGGGCATCATTCTCGGAAACGGTCGATTGGTTTTGTGGTTCTCTCTACCCATGCTCTCGATTGTCGGCGATCGACGCCATTCTAGTTGAGTTCAAATGGAAAGGATCGGGCGATCGGTGCGATCGGTCGGGGAGGGAAAAGGGGAAAGGAAAGAAGATGTTTCCCGTGCCTCCTTCAATCTCCCCAGCCCCCGATTCCCCAGCCCCCCTGCCGGGGCGCGACGCCGTAGGTTCCGGTTTCTCGAATTTCGAGTTTGGGGGAGGGCAGGGGGTGTCGGGGGGGGGTGCGAGGGGGGGCGATATTAAAATTTTGGCAACTGGGGGGGGAATTCCGATACTGATGGGCGGCGATTTTTCGGTGCAGTTGGGAGCGGTCGAGTCGGTTGAACAGGCGGGCGATCAGTTCGGGCTCGACGATGGGTTTGGGGATGTAGTCGTCGGCGCCGGCGAGAAACATCTGGGTGATGGTTTCGGCATCCCGGCGGGTTGACAAAATCAGGACGGGCAGTTCGTTCCATTGGGGGTCATTGCGGACCACCTGGCAGAGTTCGATGCCGCTGACTTCCGGCATCTGTCCGTCCACGATCAGCAGGTCGGGATGGGATTGTTCTAGGATAGTCCAAAATTGCTGCGGATCGTCGAGGAGGATGGATTTGATGCCCCAGGGGTCGAGGAGGGTGCGGAGTTCGTCCAAGATTTGCGGGTGGTCATCGACGATCAGGACGCGGGCGACGGGGGGTTGGGATTGGTGCAAGACTTGGCCGATCGCTTCGAGGACGCGATCGGGGGAGATGGGTTTTTGGAGAAAGCCCAGGCCGCCGAGGCGGGCGACTTTGACGCGGTCGGCGAAGCTTTCTTTGCCGGTGAAGACGATCGCGGGGACGGGTCGGGGGGCCTGGTTGAGTTCGGCGAGGAGCTCGAATCCGGCTTCGGTGGATTCGGGAAAACTCAGATCCAACAGGACGAGATCCCGGGGGCCGCGACGGAGGATCTCCCGGGCTCTGTCGATATCGTAGGCGATCGCAGCCTCCATGCCCCGGGCGGTCGCTTCGGCGGCTAGGGCCTGGGCGAGTCCGGCATCGTCATCGACGATCAGCAGGCGGTCGGCGGTTTCGGGGGGCGGCGATGGCGGCGCTTTCGGGGTTTGAAAGGTGGGGGTGGCGGTGTCGATTTCTCGGGCTAAATCGAGGGCTAGGGTCGAGAGGTGGGAAAGGGTGAAACCGCCGACATCGGACGGTTGCAGCAGTTGTTCGATTTCCCGAGACAGGGCACAGGCTCGGGCTAACCCGAAGCTGCCGAGGGAGCCGGCCAGGGTGTGGGCTTCCCGGAGGGCCTGCTGTCGCATTTCGGACGGGAGGTTTCCGGCCGTTAGGGCGGCGATCGCTTTTTCGATGGCGGTGAGGCGCGCGCGGTATTTCGACCGCTGTTTTTCCCAAATTTGGGCGATGCGGAGTTGGGGGACCGGGTTCTCGGTGCGGGCGGCGTCGTCGCGTTTTCGGGACGACTTCGTTTGTTTGTCGGCTTTGTTTTCCGCGGCTTTCAACCGATATCCCAGTCCGTAGATGGTTTCGATGGCGTCGGTGACGCCGTTGTGTTTGAGTTTCTGCCGCAAACTTTTGATTTGGGCCCGGACGGCGTTTTCTGAGGGGGGATCTTCAAAGGACCAGAGGTGGTCCAGCAGGGCGCTGGGGTTGAAGATGCGCTGGGGGTTGCGGAGGAATAATTCCAGCAGGGAATATTCTTTGGCGGTGAGTTTGAGCTCCTGGCCGCGACAGGTGACTTGGCAGTTGCTCGGGTCGAGCCGCAGGTCCCCCCACTCGAAGGCGGGGGGGAGGGCGTCGAGTGAGCGACGCAGCAGGGCCCGTATCCGCGCCAGGAGTTCGCCGAGGTCGAAGGGTTTGACCAGATAATCGTCCGCCCCGGCGTCGAGTCCCCGGACTTTGGTGGTGCTGGCCCCCTGGACGGTCATCAGCAATATGGGGGTGCGATCGCCCTGTTGTCGCCGTTTCTGGCAAAATTCCAGCCCGTTGAGTTTCGGTAACAGTACGTCGAGCAAAATCAGGTCGTAGGTGAAGGCTTCCGCCAGTTCCCAACCGGTCTGACCCTCGGGGGCGCGATCGACCAAGTAATGTTGACTGGTCAGGGCTTCGGCTACGATTTCCGCCAAACTATCATCATCTTCGACCAATAAAATTTTCACGATAATTCGACTCCCCCAACCGCCGGCAGCATTTTTCAGAGATTGGGAGCGAGTCCAGACCCGTTCTCGATCTCCTCTCATCTGAAATTATGCCAGGTCTGGTCCGATCTATGGGTCTATCGGATGATACAAAACTGCTTTTCGGTGCCGGGAAACGGGCGGCGATCGCGGGGGTTTCGCAGAAATCTAAAATTCATCTTAAACCAAAGAACCGTCGCCCCTTACCTATAACAAAAGTAAGAGTTAATATCTTATCACATTCTATCCTTTTCGTCAAGCCACCTTGAGATTTTTTTCAACCCATTCGGGACCGGGTTCCCGAATCCAATTGATCGATACCCATCTGTCAATTTAAAACGATTGATGCACGACGATCGCATCCCGACTCATTTCGACAAAATCATGCCGACTCAGCAATTGAACCCACCGAGATAAATTGTTGGAGAATAACGTCTCCAGTTCTGTATTTGTAATATTTCCAGTTGATATCAAAAGCAGCTTATGAGGTTCTTTACGAAGCAAAAAAGAATCCACAAAATCGGCATCTTTAATGAACTCGACCGGATCACGCAACCCCCGAATGCAAGGTTTCCCATGACAAATATTGACATCGATCGTGATGCCCTGCAAAAGGGATTGATTCATGGAAAGTTGTCAGTTAAATTTTTAAAAACCATGTGGACGGTCGTCAAATCGAGTTCTAACCATCCAAATTCATCTGTCCCCTGAAACCGGTGACGATGCGGCTACCATCTTTGAGGATGTGAATTTCCATCTGGTCGCTGGCCCAAGTCAATTTGTCCTCAAATTCGGGGTTGAAAATTCGCACCCGCTGGTTTTTGGAAGAAACGAGGGATTCCGGACTGTTGATCGCCTGGGATTCCACATAGGGGCCGTCCACCAAAATATCCAACTGTTCCAATAAATCTCGCGCTCCTTTGGGGGCGGTTTCCGACTGCAATTCCTTGAGGGTAAAACCGCTGAAAGACATCACGCTTAATCCGTCTGCTTTCAACCGCTTCGCCAACTCGGCTAGGGCGGGGGCTTGCCAGAAGGGTTCGCCGCCGGAAAATGTCACCCCTTCGTTGCGGGGGTTGGCGAGGATGCGATCGCCCAATTCTCGAATTGAAATCAGTTGGTTCGGTTCAAAGGACCAGGATGCGGTGTTGAAGCAGCCCGGACATTCCCGCAGGCATCCCTGCACCCAAACCACCGCCCGGACGCCGGGGCCGTTGACTTCGGACTCGTCAACGTAGCCCATAATGTTGAGGTAGCCGGGGGGAATTTCGACGGGGGGGGTTTGGGTTTGAGTGGGGGGGTTGTTCATGGTGCCGTCCTCCGGGGGAGTGATTGGGGAAATCGAGATATGGACTATTGTAGGATAGGGACCGTTCGGGAAGGCCCAAATTTTATGCTTCCTTTGGTTTTCGCGATCGCCCGACCGGGCTTCGGATTGGGTGCCGCCCGGTTTCCCGTGGTAGGCTGGAGGGGTGCGGATATCGATTTTGAAAATGAATTATTTAGCCCATTTGTGTCTGGCGGGGGAAAACGACGATTTGCGGTTGGGGAGTCTGCTGGGAGATTTTTTAAAAGGTAATTTGGAGCGGTATAAAAATCAGTACAATCCCGATATTTTGGCCGGCGTCCGACTCCACCAATACACCGATCGCTTCACGGATTCCCACCCCATTTTTCTCCGCAGTCGGCGGCGAATTGATGTCGCCTATCGGAGAGTTTCGGGAATTATGGTTGATATTTTTTACGACCATTTTTTGTCCCGAAATTGGGATTTATTTTTTTCTGAACCGCTGCCGGAATTTATTGATCGCACCTATCGGATGTTGGAGCGAAATCTGGATGTCATCCCCCCGAAGTTGCGGGGGAAGGTTCCGGTCATGGTCGCGGAAAATTGGCTGGGTTCCTACGGGGCGATCGCCGGCGTGGAATTGACCTTAACCCGCCTCTCGCGACGATTCAAACGACGGACTAATCTCGCCTCCGGGACGGCGGAACTGGTCGCAAATTATCGGGATTTGGAGGCGGATTTTTTATCATTTTTTCCGGAACTAAAACATCATGTCGAGAAGAACTAAAAACCCCAATATCGCGCCGTCGATCGCCGCCGAACCCAGTCGCATCTTGCCATTTTTACGATCCCGAAAATTTGATGGTCATGATTGGCTGCGTTTGATAATTTTGCCCTAGAATGTAGGGGGAAACTTTTCACCCCTGCGACGATCGCCCCACCGCTGCGATCGCCCCATCTCACCCGTTCACTTTTTCTCCATCCTGAATCATGATCCGCCTTTCTCGCCTGCAAACCAAATCCGTCCTCACCCAACTCACCCGGCGGGTAAAAATTCCATCTCAAAATCCAGATCGGCTGTCCCTGGGCACCAAAATTTCCTACGGCATGGGAGAATTTGGCGGCGCCATCCCCGGCTGTATGCAGGTCTTTTTCCTGCTCTTTTTCCTGACCAATATCGCCGGACTCGACCCCGGTTTGGCTGGCAGCGTCCTGCTTCTAGGGAAAGGCTGGGATGCCATCAGCGACCCCATGATTGGCTGGTTGAGCGATCGCACGAAATCCCGCTGGGGACGCCGCTACCCCTGGATGCTCTGCGGTTCCATCCCCCTGGGGATTTGCTTTTTCCTGCATTGGATTGTACCATCGATCGGCGATCGCTGGCTACTGTTCGGCTACTACGGCGCGATCACCATTTTATTTTATACCGCTTATACCGCCGTTTTTCTGCCGCTAGGAGCCTTGGCTGCCGAACTCACCCAGGACTACGACGAACGCACCAGTTTGGTGAGTTTTCAAGCCGCTTTCAAAATTTGCGGCAGTCTGTTCGCCCTAGTTTTGGCTCAAATTTTATTCTCCTTAATTGCCGCGCCACATTGGCGATATCCCCTGCTGGGAGGATTGGGGGGAACCATGACGATGCTGGCAATTTGGATCTGCATTTGGGGGACTCGAAAACGCTATTTTGACCGCGAAGCCAAACGCTTGGAAATCGATCGCCCCCCGTCCCTTCCATTTTTCCAACAAATTCGCATCGCCTTCAGCAACCGGCCGTTTTTGTATGCGATCGGAATTTACCTCTGTTCCTGGTTGGGGGTACAAGTAACGGTGGCAATTTTGCCTTATTTTGTGATCGATTATATGAAATTACCCGATCGCCACCTCACCCAAATGGCGTTGTTGGTTCAGGGGATCTCTTTGCTGGGGATGGTGTTCTGGAGTGCGATCGCGCGGCGGGTAGACAAAAAAACCGTCTACTGTTTGGGAATTCCGATGACGATGGCGGCTGGAGTCGGGCTCTTTTTGCTGCAACCCGGACAGACGGTTTTCATGTATGGTTTGGGTGCGATCGCCGGGTTCGGTATTGCAACGGCCCACCTCGTCCCCTGGTCGATTTTACCCGATGTGGTCGATCTCGACGAACTCAACACCGGACAGCGGCGGGAGGGGATTTTTTACAGTTTTATGGTCATGCTGCAAAAACTGGGAATTGCCCTCTCTTTATTTATCGTCGGACAGGTTCTCGGTTACGCCGGACTCGTCTCCAGAACCGCCGCCGACCTCCCCGTTTCCCAACCGGAATCCGTCATTTTTGCGATCCGGCTGATGATGGGACCGATTCCCATGTTCATCCTATCAATGGGTGTCATTTTGGCTTATTTTTACCCCATCACCCGAGAAGTGCACGCCGAAATTCGCCTGCAACTGCAACGGCGTCACCACTAAAACTGTCGCACCGAAGAAACCGGGTTTTTAGAGACAATTTTCGGTTGCCATCTACAATTCTGGTAAAAACCCGGTTTCTCAATTCCTCAGAATCCTATTGGAATTGAAGTTGAAGATATTGTTTAAATACTGGGTTGAGTTCAAATCGCGATCGCTCCTCCGCCGAAACTTTTTCGACCAACCCCCGCCTGACCAAAGATTGAATGCCTTCCCATAGTTCGATTCTGGTCAATTCACTCTCGATATTACTTTGATTAATAACGTGAGATTCCAGAATCGGCGATAAGTCGCCGATAAATCGATCATTTTCTTCGTTTAAAAACAAGGAAACTCGACCGTCAAATAGTTCTAATATGGTTGATGCGATGATATTTAACCAGACCGGATGACCGGCTGTGCATTAAAAAGGAAATGGTGGGTTACGGCGCGGATGAAAAGTTGTGGGTTGTTCCGAAAAATTCCTGCCGCGCCTAACCCACCCTACTGGACTGTTTCATCTTAAATGAGGCGATCCGATCTGAATCCACAGGCAAGATGC
>NZ_JAJENU010000501.1:0-34430 GCF_035615495.1 Lyngbya sp. CCY1209
ACGGCTTTTCTATAAGGGTTTGAAAATTTCTGACCCCATTTCAACTGTAACCACGTGAGCGCTCGTTGCTATAATTCTCATTTTCTGGTTTTTTTCGTTCTAAATGTCACAGTTAAAGTACCGATGCAACAACAAACAATTCCCGGAATTATTGGCGGATTGGGTCCCTTGGCACATATCGAATTTGAACGGCTGCTGATCGCTTTAAATTCCGCCCGGGGTGCCAAAGGCGATCGCGATCACCCCGTGTGGATTTTGATCAACGCCACCGACATTCCAGACCGGACTCAAAGTTTGCTGGGAAAAGAACCCAGTTGTACCCCCGGTTTGGTAAAATATTGTCGGATGCTGGAGGGGGCGGGAGCCAATTTTGTGGTGATTCCTTGCAACACTTCCCACGGATTTCACGATGCCGTCCAATCTCAGATCGAGATCCCCTGGATTCATCTGATGAAGACAACGGTGACGTTTATTAAACGTCGCTATCCAGATTGTCAAAAAGTCGGTATTTTGGCGACGACCGGAACATTGACAGCCTACCTGTATCATGATAGTTTGGAAGCCGCCGGACTGAGAGCGATCGCCCCCCTTCCCGACTCCCAATTGCAGCAGGACATTATGAATGCCATTTACCATCCGGTTTGGGGCATCAAAGCCACGGGAATTAAAATCTTGGCCCCCCCCATTAAAATTTTGGAAAATGCCCTGATTTGGTTGGAAACTCAGGGGGCAGAATTGGCGATCGCTGGCTGTACGGAGATTTCGGTGGCCCTCGCCCGATTCAAATACCAAAACCTGACCGTCGTCGATCCCCTGGAAATTCTTGCCGATCTGACGTTGGATTTCGCCTGGGGCGATCGAAAGGTTCCCGAAATTATTCGAGAATCTCAGACTTAGTGATGCCAAGTGGCATCGGTGCGTTTCGCGAAACGCAGCGACTAAAAACTCTCCGAAGGTGTTGAAATTTCTAGGGTGGGGGAGTTGGCGGTTTGGGGTGATGAAGATTGAATATCCGCGATCGCCGCAGTGGCCGCAATTCCCGTGTGGACGATGCCCAAAGTGCGGAAGGGATCGATAATTGGGTCGATCGCAATTAACAGCACCAGTATCGCTTCCAAGGGCAAACCCAGCGGTTTCAAGACCAAATCCAACAGCGTCAGCGTCAAAATTCCCGTCGCCCCCGCCGTCGCCATCCCCGCCAAAATTGAAGCGATAATAATAATGAGAAAACTCGACAAGTTTAATTGATAATTATAAAGTTGGGCCACGAAAACGGAAGTCGTGGCAAAATAAGCCACCGGACCGAATCGACACACCGTAATCGCCAGGGGTGTCACCAAATTGACCGTCTGTCTGTCAAACTTTAACGTTTCGGTTAACGCCGAAATTGAAGAGGGCAGGCAGGTGAAACTGCTGCGAGTTGCCAAAGCCAAAATCGTCGGTTCTTTTAAACTCATCAAAACCGTCCACAAAGAGACACCCGCATTTTTCCAAATCACCAGGGTACTCAGCCCGTATATAACCGCAAAAGCTAAAATTGTAATCAGCACAAAATTTTGCATGGCGATCAAAATGCCAAAGCCGGTGGTCGCCATCTGAGAAGCCAAAAGAAAACACAGGCCGAAGGGCAAGAATATGATGATCCAATCGATCAATTTTTTAGCCGCAGTAAAGACCGTTTCTAAAATTCTAAATACATCTTCCTTCGCCGATTCTTTTGAATATCCCATCGCGATGCCAAACACGATGGAGAAAAATAAGATTTCCAGAGAATTACCTTCACTCAAAGATGAAAAAATATTGTCCGGAACCAAGTTGAATAAAAACGATATTAACATGGGTTCTTCGGTGACTTCGGGAGTGAGTCCACTCAAAGAAACCTGCAAATCCAACTCGGAGGTATTCACAATTACCCCCAAAGCGGTCAAGGTCGAATCATCTAAATTTCCCCCCGGATTCGTTCCGATCGCCACCACCGCACCGATCGCACTGACTCCCACCAACCCCATCCCAAAAACAATCAGAATCCGTTTCACATATTTATTCGCTTCATGACTGCCAATCAGCTTTCCCACACTCATCGTTATCGCCGAAAATAACAGTGGCAAAACGCACATTTTCAGCAGGGTCAGATAAAGGGTTCCGAAGGGAGTCAGCAGCAGTGCGATGTCCTTTTGAAAAATTCCCAAATATAATCCAATCAGAATTGCCGGCACGATAGACCAGGGATTTCGCACTATTTTTATGAAACCCTTAAAGGTGAATATTTTGTTTTTTTTCATGGTTCAATTTTTCTCCGGTTTGAGTTCCATTTGCAGGTTCAAAAAAATCCGAGTAATCTGCCAATAATTGACCGACAGTATAACTTTTATCGGTCATTGTCAAGTATAAATTAACGAACTCTAACAAATGATAGCTAGACCAAGGCAAGGCGATCGCGATCGGATCTTGACTATCGGTCAGGGCGACCGTTTGAAAATTCAAAGCGGCATTGGGTTGGTTGATGAGAATCTTTTTGACTTCCAACTCATCCCGGTAAGCCGCCAATATATCCCCCCGGATCGCTCCCTCGATCAGATCTTCCCAACTGGAATATCTCACAATTGTCGCCTTCGGGAATTTCTGCTTCGCAAATCCCTCGTAGGAAGAACCATTGATTACACCCATTCTTCCTTCAAAATCCTTTAAAAAATCGACAATATCTTTATTTTGAGCCGCCTTTTTCAACTGCAATCGATTCAATAAAAGACCGTGACGCATGGTCAAATAAGGGTTAGAAAAAGAAATAATTTTCGCCCGTTGAAAAGTCTGGCTGAGTTTGGAAATTGCCAAATCTGCTTCATTTTTTGTGACCAGATCGACCACTTCATTAAACGTTTTGGCGCTGCGATTGAAGCGCAATTTTACCCCCAGATTGTCGGCTAATCCCCGGGCAATTTCGACATCCAATCCTTCCAGTTTACCCCCTTCATTTGTAACAAAAAATGGTGCGATATCATTGGCGATTGTGGCGACGATCAACTCCCCGCGATCGACGATTTTTTGAATATCAGGAGAGAGAAGTTGTGTGGACGGCTCATCTTGGGGAACTTGGGGAACGGAGACTGGGACACCTCCGAGCAACCTCCACGTTTCCCGGTCAATTTCCCCCGTCGCCTCCAATCCCGAACTGAGTTGAAAGTTGTAAACCGCCTCTCGGGTTTCCTCTCCGTAAACCCCATCGATCGCCCCCAGATAATACCCTTTCTGCTTCAATCGAGTTTGCAGTTGGATAATCTCCAATTCTTCCCCATTTTCTTCTGCTTGCAAAGTGCCGGTGCTTTCAACTTCTGCGATCGCTTCAGTCGGTTGCGAAGGTGGAGGTGTCGCCGAGTCTTGCCCTCGGACCAAGGGTGTGACCATCAAAATCGTTCCCACTGCGATCGCCACCAGTGTCAAAACGATAAATTTCCATTTGTGAAGGTTTGGCATAGAGTGAAGCTTTGGGTTTGATCAAAATGGTACAACACTGTTGCGTCATCCGCACGACCGAACCCATGCCAACGCCAGATCACATGGTCAGCTATCCCATCCCGGCAAAATTGAGGACGGCTATTCTTATTGAAACTTTACAATACTCGTACCCAATCCGAAATTCGAGAGATCTTGGCAACTCTCACCCCAGCCGAGGTAACAAACCGGATCGGATACGAATATATAGCACTCGCCTACTCAACCGTCACCGATTTCGCCAAATTCCGCGGCTGATCCACATCCAATCCCCGCCGCGCCGCGATGTGGTACGCCAACAATTGTAGGGGAACCACCGTCAAAATGGGCGACAACAATTCGTCCACTTCCGGGACGGGCAATAAATCATCAAAAATTTCGACAGACTCCGGCACGTCCTTCGGTGTCACCCCGATCAGTCGCGCATCCCGGGCCTTCGCTTCCTGGGCGTTGGAAATCACCTTTTCGTAAACCGAACCCGGCATCGCGATCGCCACCACCGGTACCTTATCATCCAACAGCGCGATCGGGCCGTGTTTCATCTCCCCCGCCGGATATCCCTCCGCGTGGATATAACTAATTTCCTTCAATTTCAACGCCCCTTCCAAAGCGATCGGAAAATTGATCCCCCGACCCAAGAAAATGAAATCCTGCGTCTCGCTAAACTCATGGGACAGTTCTTCAATATCTCCCGCGTCGGCACTCAACATCAACTCAATTTGACCGGGCAACTGTCGCAACCCGCTGATAATGTCCTGAATGCGGGCCGGCGCCAGCGTCTTCCGCCGCCAAGCCAAATCCAACGCCAACAAATAAAACGCGATCAACTGGGCCGAAAATGTCTTCGTCGCCGCCACGCCAATTTCGATCCCCGCCCGAGTATCGATCAGGTGAGGAACCATTTGACCCAAAGAACTCTCCGGGCGGTTGGTAATTCCCAACAGACGGGGGGCGAACTCAGGCGCAGCATTAATCCGGCGCTGCTGTTCCATCGCCAACGCCGCCAGGGTGTCCGCCGTCTCCCCGGACTGGGTGACGCCGACAGTGAGGGTGTTGGGGCGCAGGGGGATGGGCGCGTAGCGGGCCTCCGAGGCGTACTGCACCGTCGTCGGCAAATCCGCCAACTGTTCGAGCAGGTATTTGCCCACCAAACTGGCGTGCCAACTCGTCCCGCAGGCGAGAATCTGCACCTGTTCGAGGCCGTCGCACAGGGCACCGGGCAGGTTCAAATTGATGGGAGAGGGAATTGCCGTTTTCGATTTCCCTTTAGTCGTTTCCTCCCCACCCTGCCAGTCGTCGTGGATGTAGGCGTTGAGACAGTCCCGCACCACCCCCGGTTGCTCGTGGATTTCCTTGAGCATGAAGTGCTTGAAGACGTGCTTTTCGACCAGGGACGGACTCCAGTTGAGGATGCGGGGCATTTTGTTGAGGCGGGAACCGTCGAAGCCGTACACTTCCACCCCCAAATGGGTCAAACGGGCCAGTTCGCCGTTATCCAAACTCAGCACCGCCTGGGTGTAGGGGACCAAAGCGGGGGTGTCGGAGGCGCAGAAAAATTCCCCCTGTCCCAAACCGATGGAGATGGGCGCCTGTTGGCGGGCCACCAGCAACTCGCCGGGATGGTCCGCGCACAAAACGGCGATCGCAAAAGCCCCCTCCAACCGGTTCACCGCCTTCCGCACCGCATCGAAAAACTCGGAGGGCGAACCGGGTTCCGGTTTGGATTGGGTGGATAAAATCTCCGAAATCAAGTGGGGAATCACTTCCGTATCGGTGTCGGATTTGAACTCGTGTCCCTTCCCCTTCAACTGCTCCCGCAATTCCCGGTAATTTTCGATAATCCCATTTTGAACCACCGCAACCCGCCCGTGGGTGTCGAGTTGTGGGTGGGCGTTGTGTTCCTCCGGCTTGCCGTGGGTGGCCCAGCGGGTGTGGCCGATGCCGATGCGGGCCGGCATTTCCACCTGGGCCAGTTTATCCCGCA
The DNA here is from genome assembly GCF_035615495.1 of Lyngbya sp. CCY1209. GTDB lineage: Bacteria > Cyanobacteriota > Cyanobacteriia > Cyanobacteriales > Microcoleaceae > Limnospira. The sequence continues at coordinate 5,474 of NZ_JAJENU010000501.1, forward strand.
AGTTGTAGAGCTTGCCCTTGGCGCGGATGTAGTGAATTTTTCCTTCCCAGACCGTGGCCAGCCCTGCGGAGTCGTAACCGCGATACTCCAGCTTTTCCAATCCCGACAGTAAAATCTCCGTGGCGGCTTGGGTGCCGATGTAACCAACAATTCCACACATTTGGCTGTAGCTCCTCAAGGGTAGACAATCTGGGTTTCACCCCATACGGTAATATACCGTCAAATCTTGCGGCGATCCGGTTCTCTCCCCTCCCCAGGGAGGAGACTGGAGGAATGTTCACAAATTGTAAGCGATACCCAAAAAAAAGAGGGAGCGAATCGCCCTCTCTATAAATGTTGAACCTATAACAAGTGGAACTGACAAATCGCGTTGGTTCCCCAAAGCGTTTGCTTTTTCGGCCATCGGGCCGGCTTTAGTAGGCCAGACCCATGCTGCGGGTGGTTTCGGCGCCGAGGTAAACCCGGACGCTGAGGAAGTCGGTGGGACAAGCCGTTTCACACCGCTTGCAGCCGATGCAATCTTCGGTGCGAGGGGAGGAGGCAATTTGGCCCGCCTTGCAGCCGTCCCAAGGAACCATCTCTAAGACGTCCAGAGGGCAGGCCCGAACGCACTGGGTGCAGCCGATACAGGTATCGTAAATTTTGACGGAATGAGACATTGAATAAGTTCTCCCAAAGATCTCAGGTGTGACCGCATCTACAAGGGATGTAGATTAAACGGCTATCTTCAAAGCTGGATTATCGTATATCTTCGATCACTTTACCCCAGTGTTTGCCCGTCAAGATACACAAGGCGACAAAACTTTAAATTCTGTAATATTTTAAAGGTGGGGTGTGGGGTGTGGGGTGTGGGGTGTGGGGCGGAGGGAGCGGAAGAAGCAGAACCCCCATTCCCCATTCCCTATTCCCTACTCCCTACTCCCTACTCCCTACAATTTCTCCAACACGGGATGGGTGGAGACGATGTGGTTGTCCAAACCCAACGCTTTGGGATCGACGCCGAGGGCGAGGGCGACGAGTTGGGGGAGGTGGAGGACGGGCAAACCGAGGGAGCGCCCGATGACTTTTTCAACTTCCGGCTGGCGGGAGTCGAGGTTGAGGTGGCACAGGGGGCAGGGCGTGACCATACAATCGGCCCCGGCCGCGATCGCCTCCTGGATGTGGGTGCCGGCCAGTTTGAAGGATTCCGTCGTCGCGTAGCTAGAAATCGGCCAGCCACAGCACTGGGTCCGGCCCCGGTAGTAAATCGGCGTGGCGCCCACGGCCCGGAACAGGTTTTCCATCGATTCCGGCTGGTAGGGGTCATCGTAGGCCAACTGGGTTTGGGCGCGGAGCAGATAGCACCCGTAGAAGGCGGCGCACTTGAGTCCCGAGAGTTTCCGGGTAACGCGGCGTTGAATTTCCTCCAGGCCGTAGTCGGCCACCAGGGCCCAGAGCAGGTGTTTCACCTCCGTCGCGCCCTTGTAGGGGGTGCAGCTTTCCTGCTGAAGCAGTTGGTTGACCTGTTCCAGGTAAGCCGGGTCGGCGGTTTGAGACTCCTTGAGGCGTTCGTCCACCCGGCCGATCACCCCCTGGCAGGTGCTGCAATGGGTGAGCAGGGGCAATTGCAATTCTTCGGCCAGGGCGATGTTGCGGGCGTTGACCGTATCTTCGAGCAGTTGGGAGTCCTCCTTGAAGGTTCCCGACCCGCAGCAGGAGGCCTTTTTCAACTCCACCAACTCGATTCCCAGGGTGCGGGTCAAAATTTCTGTCGATTGGTAGAGTTCCCGGCAGGCCCCCTGGGCGACGCAGCCGGGGAAATAGGCGTATTTGAGCGTTTGAGATGGCATGGCAGTGGTGTTCTCCGCTAACACGGGGGTCGATCGCGCCCCTGGATCTATCATCCCTCGGAAAGGGGCGATCGGCAGTGGAAAAAACCCTGAAGGTTCCCTCCCTGCCCCCTGGCGGGGCACAGCGGTTCCCCCGACCCGGGCGGCGGCGGTGCCAGTCACAAAAGTGGCAAATCATTATCGCGGGGATCGCGCTTTCAGATAAGATGGTATACGCGACATCCAAAACGAGGAACCATTTAGATTATGAGTGCAGACACCCTGGAGAAAGTCAAAAAAATTGTTTCCGACCAACTGGAAGTTGATGCAAACCAAGTGACTCCAGATGCCCGCTTTGCCGATGACTTGAACGCAGATTCCTTGGACGTAGTGGAACTGGTCATGGCGTTGGAAGATGAATTCGACATCGAAATCCCCGACGAACAAGCGGAAAAGATCCTCACAGTTGAAGACGCGGTCAACTATATCGACAGTCAAGTTGCCGCGTCGGCCTAAGCCACTCTATCTCGGACACTGAATCTCGGCGATCGCTTTTCTCGCGATCGCGCGCCGGGGACGTTCCGGTTCGGATCATATAACCTTTTCGTGAGCTCCGCCACCCCATCGGCATCGTCGTTTGAAGGCTGGCGGGTTTGAGGGCCAGCAACTTCACCTGTGTCCTGCATTCTGGGTGGTTAACTTTTTGAAAAAAAATCATGACTGATATGAACCGCAAGCGCGTTGTTGTTACAGGTCTGGGGGCAATGACTCCGATTGGCAATACCATTGCCGAGTATTGGGAGGGACTGCTGGCCGGACAGAACGGGATCGGCCCGATCACCTTATTCGATGCGTCACGGCACGACTGCCGCATGGCCGGCGAAGTGAAGGGATTCGACCCCTGCGATTACATCGCCCGCAAAGAAGCCAAGCGCATGGACCGGTTTGCCCAATTTGCTATTGCCGCGAGCAAACAGGCGCTCGCAGACGCGGAATTTGTGATTGACGACCTGAATGCGGACCAGGTGGGGGTGATTATCGGGACGGGCATCGGGGGTTTGAAAGTCCTCGAAGATCAGCAAGAGATCTACCTGACCCGCGGCCCCGACCGGTGCAGCCCGTTCATGATTCCGATGATGATCGCCAACATGGCCGCCGGACTCACCGCCATCCACACGGGAGCCAAGGGCCCCAACACCTGCCCGGTGACGGCCTGCGCGGCGGGATCGAACGCCGTGGGCGATGCGTTTCGATTGATCCAGCGGGGATACGCCCGGGCCATGATCTGCGGCGGCACGGAAGCGGCGGTGACTCCCCTTTCCGTCGCCGGATTTTCTGCAGCCCGGGCGCTCTCCACCCGCAACGACGACCCGGCCCGCGCCTGCCGCCCCTTTGACGTGGGGCGGGACGGCTTCGTGATGGGAGAGGGGGCTGGAATTCTCCTCCTCGAAGAATTGGAATACGCCCGCAGCCGGGGCGCCAAGATTTACGGCGAGATCGTCGGTTACGGCATGACCTGCGATGCCTACCACATGACCTCCCCGGTTCCCGGCGGCACGGGGGCGGCTAAGGCGATCGCCCTGGCCATGAAGGACGCCGGACTCACCCCCGACCGCATCAGCTACATCAACGCCCACGGAACCAGCACCCCCGCCAACGACCCCACGGAAACCGCGGCCATCAAGACGGCCCTGGGCGAACAGGCCGACAAGGTCGCCGTCAGTTCCACCAAATCCATGACCGGCCACCTGCTGGGGGGTTCCGGCGGCATCGAGGCGGTGGCCACGGTTTTGGCGATCGCCAACGACAAAATTCCCCCCACCATCAACCTGGAAACTCCCGATCCCGAATGCGATCTGGATTACGTCCCCAACCAGAGCCGCAGCCAACCCGTCGAGGTGGCCCTCTCCAACTCCTTCGGCTTCGGAGGCCACAACATCACCTTAGCCTTCCAGAAGTATCGAGAAAACGAATAGGAGTCGGCTAACGTGTGAACCCGTCAGATCTGTAACGACGCGGCTCGGACTGCGCTATCAACGCCTAGGGCCGGGAAATTTTCCCGGCCCTGGGCGTTGAATCGTTGCGCGGGCCAAAATTAACAATTATTAATTGTTAATTATTAATTATTAATTGTTAATTGATCCCGTTTCTCGACCGTCGGCAGGGCGATCGATTCGACGGCGGGGGTGTATCCGAGCCACTGCACCGAGAGGTTGGCGAACTGTTCGGGGGCGCCACTCACGCAAAACCGGGTCGGCCGCGGGAGGTGGGTATTTCCCAGACCGAGCAACTCCAATTCCTGGACGACCGCCGCCACCAAATGCACCGCCGGATCGACCAACTCGACCGAACTGGGGAGGAGCGATCGCAGCACGGGGGCCAGGTGGGGATAGTGGGTGCAGCCGTAGATCAGCGTATCGATGCGCTGTTCGATCAGGGGAGTCAAATACTCCCGCGCCACCTCGTAGGTTTGGGGGTCGTGAATCCGGTTGTGCTCGATCAGTGGCACGAAGGCCGGACACCCCACCTGCCACACTTGTACGCCGGGATTCATTTCTTGAATCGCTTGGCGGTAGGCGTTGCTGGCGGCGGTGGCGGGGGTGGCGATGACGCCGATGCGTTCGCCCCGAGTCAGGGCGGCTCGGGCTCCGGGCAGGATCAGGCCCAAAATGGGGATCTCGAATTCGGACTGCACTGTTTCTAGGGCGAGGGCGGAACTGGTATTGCAGGCCATCAACACCATTTTTACGTCCTGCCCGACGGCCCAAGTGATGATTTCGCGGACGAACTGCACGATCTCTTCGGGCGATCGCGTGCCGTAGGGCAGCCTCGCCGTATCGGCAAAGTAAAGAATCGATTCGTTGGGGAGTTGTCGGTACAGCTCCCTCAACACCGTCAGTCCTCCCACACCACTGTCAAAAATTGCAATTTTCTGTCGTCTTTTATCCCTTGTCATGGTTACTCGGCAGTCATAAATTATGTTTCGGCTTTCGGGCGTCCCCCGTCGGGCGGACGGGGAAGGGTTCGCCGTCGGAATACGAGCTTCGCCAAATGCCACCGCGATCGCCTCACCGATCTCGATTTGAATTACTCTAATACACCCCGAGCCGTTTCAACAGTTTCTCCGGCGATCGCGACAGATTCACCCCTCCGGGCCCAAATGCCACCGAAACTCGATCTGATTTCTCCGGCCCGAGAACCCCCCTCCGGATTTTGTGATCATTTCTTGATATGGCTTGTCAACTTGAAGTCATTATGAGTATGATTAAGGCAGTGAGATCGAGATGCCCACATGAAGGTTCAGGACATACCGCTCAAACAAATCCGGCGACCCTTGCCCCGGGCAACCGACCCGGAAAAAGTGCGATCGCTCATGGAATCCATCCGGGCGATCGGGTTGCAAGAACCCATCGAAGTCCTGGAAGTGGACGGCCAGTATTACGGATTCTCCGGATGCCACCGCTTTGAGGCCTGCAGCCACATAGGCCAGGAAACCATCCGCTGCAACGTGCGCCGGGCGCCCCGTTCCGTTTTGCGGAAGCATCTGGCTTAAGATAGATTCATCAAGGTCCACAACCGAATAAAATTTAGAAATTTGTCGGATTTTTCCGGATTACATCACCAACACTCAGTCGGAGTCAGCGATCATGACCAGCACGAAAGCAAAAACGCGATTCTACTCCACCCGCATCGATCTGCCGGAGGACACCCGCTCCCAAATCGTCGCCATTCTCAACCAGAGCTTGGCCGACACCCTGGACCTCAAAACCCAGGTGAAGCAAGCCCACTGGAACGTCAAGGGGATTCACTTCTACCAACTGCACCTGCTGTTTGACGAAATGGCCGGCGAATTGGAAGGATACATCGATATGTTGGCCGAGCGAGTCACCACGTTGGGGGGCTACGCGATGGGAACGGCCCGCATCGCCGCGAGCCAGTCCGCCCTGCCCGAATATCCCCTCGACATCGACGACGGGCGGGATCACGTGGTCGCCCTAGCCGATCGCTTCGGCCCCTACGCCAAATCCCTGCGGGAGGCGATCGGCAAAACCGACGACCTCGGCGACGCGGACACCGCCGACCTGTACACCGAAATTTCCCGCACCGTCGATATGCGCCTGTGGTTCTTGGAAGCGCACCTCCAGGGCGGCGGCGATACCGGAAACGGCAGCAAGTAGACCCGATCTGAGTTAGGCTCGAAATCGAGGTCTCGTATTGTCAATTGTATGGATAGGTTGCCGCCAACTGAGTATACCCCCCGGTTGCAACGCCTGATGCAACAGGCGGGGTTTTCTAGTCTCAGAGAATTGAGTCGGGCGTCCGGGGTCGGGGAGTTGCAGTTCTTTCGGCTCTGCCAGGGATTGGCTTTGCAAACTCGGGTGGAAATTCTGATCAAGATCGCCGCGGCGCTGCAAATTTCCCTGGCGGAACTCCTGGCCGCCTTCACCCCGGACGGCGGGGAGTTGGCCCCCCAGGCGGATTCGAGTCAGGAACTGCGACGGGAATATCGGCGCGTGCAGGCCGAACTGGAGCAACTGCGGGAGTCCCTGGCGGCGGAGTTCCAGGGGGCGAGTTTGCAGACGTTGGAATCTTGGCTCCTGCAGTGGCCGACGGCGGCCCAGAAAGCGCGGGAGAATCCCCAATTGGCCGCCAAAAATTTGCTGCCCCTGTTGAAACCCGTCGAGCGACTTGTGCAACAATGGGGGGTGGAGATCGTCGCGCCCGTCGGTTCCCGAGTTTCCTACGATCCGCATCTACACCAATTGATAGAAGGAACCGCAAAGCCCGGGGATGCCGTCGTCGTGCGGTACGCCGGCTACCGACAGGGCGATCGACTTCTCTACCGCGCCAAGGTCGGCCCGGAACGATGAAAATTGAAAGATGCCGTTAGAGTGCGGAAACGAAAGTGCAATGGGAAATCCGCCGCATCCAGTTTCCGATCGCTCGAATCGTCCTTGAAACGGAATTTCTGATTTTCCGGCGGGCATTTGGCTCTCGGCGCATTTCAAAGTTATACTAGCGGAATCGGGCGAGTCATTCTTATGCTTCAATCTCAAAAAAATATGAGTTCTGATGTTCAAGTCCTGCAACCAGAAGGCATTTTAGACGGTACCAAAGCGCGCGAATTCCGTCAAGATATTGCTCGGCTGGTTGAAAAGGGAGCCGAAACGATCTTGATCGATTTTCAAGATGTCACGTTCATGGATAGTTCGGGTCTGGGGGCTCTGGTGTTGGCGCTCAAAACCGTGAGGGCAGCAAATAGTAAATTGGTGATTTGTTCGATCAATGAGCAAATTAGAATCCTGTTTGAACTGACCAGTATGGATCGGGTGTTCGAGCTGTTTGAAAGCCGAGAGGAATTTGAACGCCAACGAGAGTCTCACCGCTAATTTTTCAGATTTCGTTGATTTTTTCAAGCCCTTACTCCCTTCTTTCTATTTTCTCCGTCGGGTTGGTATCGTCCGCACTCGGGGCTGTTATCTTCGACCGTTCTTTTCGGTATCGAACGGCTGCTTTTTTCTCCCCAATTGGGAGACTCAATTTGAGGGTCGGCAGCGCCGAATCGGTGGCTGCCGCGCTGTTTTTGTATCGAGGAGAAAGCCGTCAGTGATCAGCCCTCAGCCGAAACGCTGATACCTGAAAGCTGAAAGCTGAAAGCTCCTCTTCCCTCGCACCCGGCCTGACGCCGATCGCCTCCGTTAAAGGGGTCTGTCCGGTCAATTACCGGATCTGATCGGATGGGCGATTTTTTCTATTTTCGGCGACATTGAGTCTAGAAAAAACTGATTTTTAGGAGGGAGAAATCGTCGTCGAAGGGTTGGTTTAAATTCATGGATTTGACCCGATCGAGAATGGAGGTCAGGCTCCCGGGTTGAAAGTCATTGTATCGAATCAGCGCTTGAATGAAAGAATCCAGGCCCCAAATGCTGCCGTCGGGCTGGTGAATTTCATAAACGCCGTCGCTAAAAATATAAAGATTGCTGTTGTTTTCGATGTGACAGTGGGCGTCCGTATATTCCGCTTCTAAAAACATTCCCACGGGCATTCCGGGGGTTTTCAAGCGCTGAATTTTGAGTTTGTTGTTGTGGCGGCCGGAGAGGAGGATGGCGGGGGGGTGGCCGGCGCTGGCATAGATCAGTTGGCGGGAAATGCGATTGTAAACGCCGTACCAAATGGTAAAATATTTGTCGTTTTGGTAGGTCATCTGGAAGGTGGTGTTGAGCGATCGCAACACGTCGCTGGGTTGGTAGTAATTGATGTTGGGAATAGCCCGCGATCGCAACAAATTCAACACCGAAACCGAGGGCAAAGCGGCCCGGAGCCCGTGTCCGGAGGTGTCCAAGAGATACATCGACAAAGAGTCGGAATCGAGCCAGAAATAATCGAAACAGTCGCCCCCCAACTGCCGGGACGGAATGAACTTGGCTTCCACCCGCACCGGATCTTCGAGGGGTTCGGGGAGGAGCGATCGCACGTATTCCGCCGCCTCCGACAACTCCGTTTCCAACAGTTGCTTTTGGGTTTGCAGGTCCCGGCTGAGTTGGTGGAGTCGCAGCCCCGCCCGCACCCGGGCATACAACTCGTTCATTTCAATGGGTTTGGAAATGAAATCGTCCGCCCCCGCGTCGAGCCCCTTGACGCGATCGCCCACCGCCGTCAGAGACGTCAGCAAAAAGAATTGGGTCGTGGATAATTCCGGAGTCGCTTTCACCTGCCGGCACACTTCGATCCCCGTCAGTCTGGGCATGATCCAATCGCAAATCATCAGCGCCGGACGCAATTCTTTTGCTTTCTGGATGCCTTCTTCACCGTTGCTCGCCACCGCAACATCGTAACCCTGCTTTTTGAGCGTTCTTTTGAGCAGTTCCCGAATTACAGTATCATCGTCAATCACTAAAATTTTAAACATGGGAGCTGAAGTTCAAACAGTTTTGGGTCAAGATTGGAAAGCAACGTTCTCAGCCATCTCGGGCATAAATAGAGTATAGTCTAATCAGATGATGCCTCGATCGCACTCTCCGAGAAGTTAGCAGCCGTGCTAAATTGAGATGTAAACTCGTTTGTGGCCCGGACATCACTGTGTTACATTGTCATATCAAGCGTGATTCAATTTGAAGGTTCTGAACCGATTTCTGTCCCCCGCACGATCCGGTTTCAAACCCCCACAAATTTAGATCAGTTGGCGGATGTCCTGGGGTGGTTCGCCCAATGGCATCCGCCCTCAATTCCGGAATCGGTTTGGCTGCGCTGCCAACTGGCTTTGGCGGAAGGATTTACCAACGCCGTGCGACACGCCCACCGGGAATTTTCTCCGGACGTTCCGATCGAAATTGAGGTCAGCCTATCGGCGGAAATGATCGAAATGCGAATTTTCGATCGCGGCTCACCCTTCGACCTGGAACAGAAACTCCGCGAGATGTCCCCCAAAACCGACCGCACCGCCACGGGGGGGCGGGGTTTGAAACTGATGCGGGACATCGCCGACGAGTTGAGTTATCGGCGCACTCCGGACGGCCGCAATTGTCTGGCGATCGTGAAATACGTCGATCCGCCACCCAAATGTTAGCCCGCCCGCCTAAACAGGAGCCAGGGGGTTGAGCCATTGCAGCACTTCCCGCTTCAGCCGGTACAGATCCCGGTACATCTCCTGCTTCAACCACTGGGAGAGCGCGTCGATGGGGGTGAACACCTCGCCCACGACGGGCCAGCTCATATCCTGCCCCAAAGGAGTCTGGTGGTCGCCACCCAACTGTTGCAGGGTGACGAGTCCGGGAAACCGCCGGTCTAAAATCCTGTGCAGTCCCGCCGTCTGGTCGATGGTATCTTTGCTGAACCGGACCAGCAGATTCCGCCGGACTTGATAGCGATCGCGGATCAACCGGTTCATCTCGTCCGGCGTGGGGGTAAATTCCACTGGCATCACCGACGACAACTGTTCCACCAGGGGGATCGACTGGCGGGCGGCGTAATTGTTGAACGAGATCAAAATATTTCCGGCCCGCCGCACCGAATATAACGACCCGATCAGCAGGTGCAACTTGCACCCCATGCTGTGCCCCATGCCGTAGATCGGCAGCCCCCGCCGTTTCAGCCGCCGGGTGGCAAATAAGTCCTCCAAACCGTCCTCGAAGGTCCACAGCACATCGCGGGCGATCGTCCCGTGGTCGAGGGTGTTGACGAACGGCGTCGCCACCACGGCGTATCCCTGGCGGGCTACTTGTTCCAACAGCCACCGATAGGTCAGGTGGGGGGCCGAAGCCACGAACGCCCCCCCCAGAAAATGCACGATTCCCTTCGGTTGCGGCGGAATCAGAACCCAATTATCGGAAATTTCCAGCCAATCCATGAATCACTTCGCCAGCGTAAGATTTGGTCAACTGTCCCGGCACCCCGGGCAAAATGGGAAAATTCTGCTTTTCCCCGCCAAGCCGGATGACGACTACAATAAAAAAGATTCAATCGTATTGTTACACAACTGCTCCGCCGTGTCTTCCAATTCTCCGCTTTTGATCCTCGTTGACGGCCATTCCCTAGCCTTTCGCGCCTACTACGCCTTCGGTAAAAGTCGGAGTGGGGGCTTGCAAACGGCGGCGGGAATCCCCACCAGTGTCTGTTTCGGCTTCCTCAAATCCCTCCTGGAGGTCATCCAAACCTACAAACCCGAGTCCGTGGCGATCGCATTCGATCGCGCCGACCCCACCTTCCGCCACGAAGCTGACGCCACCTACAAAGCCGATCGCGCCGAAACCCCCCCCGATTTTATCGAAGATGTCGAAAACTTGAAACAGCTCCTCGAAGGGTTCCGCGTCCCCATTTTGTCGGTGAAAGGTTTTGAAGCGGACGACGTTCTGGGAACCCTCGCCGAACGGGGCAGCGCGGCGGGTTATCAAGTCAAAATTTTATCGGGCGATCGCGATTTATTTCAACTTGTCGATCCCCAAAAACAGATCGCCGTCCTCTATTTGGGGCACGGAAAAGGCAGCACTCCCCAGGAATTTACCGCCGAAAAGGTTTATGAAAAATTGGGGATTACTCCCGAACAGGTTGTCGATTATAAAGCACTGTGCGGCGACCAATCCGATAACATTCCCGGCGTGCGCGGCATCGGCGAAAAAACGGCGGTGAAACTGCTGTCACAATACGGCACTTTGGATAAAATTTATAATTCTTTGGATGCGATCGGGGGTGCGATCGCCAAAAAACTCCGGGAAGGCAAAACCGAAGCCTACCACTCCCAGCATATGGCGAGAATTGTCGTGGATGTCCCCCTCGAACTCGACTGGGAAGATTGCCAACTGACGGGATTCGATCGCGACACCATTATCCCATTATTGCAGCGCCTCGAATTCCAATCTTTTATCGATCAAATCAATCAGATCCAGCATCAATTCAACGGAACGGTGGAAGTCGAAAAAAACATCGACATTTCCGAACCCGAAGACGGAGATACCTGGTTTTTCAGCGCCGCAGATACCGAAAAAAACAATAACCCCAAAATCGACAATTCCATCCGACCCCAAATTATTAAAACTCCGGATACCTTAGAAACACTAATCCATCGCCTCCAAACCCACACCGACGCCCAAAAACCCGTCGCCTGGGACACGGAAACCACCGCCCTCGAACCCCGCGACGCCAAACTCGTCGGCATCGGCTGCTGTTGGGGAACCGAACCCTCCGATATCGCCTATATTCCCCTCAATCATCCCACAGAAGAAACCCTGCCGCAAGACACAGTTTTAGATGCCCTCCGCCCCATTTTGGAAAGCGAAACCCATCCCAAAACTTTCCAAAACACAAAATTCGATCGCCTCATCTTTCGGGCCCAGGGAATCCAACTCAAAGGCGTGGTTTTCGATACGATGTTAGCCAGCTACGTTTTGAACCCGGAAGAATCCCACAATTTGACAGACTTATCCCTGAGATATGTACCCGATTTGGGAGTCGCCGCCAAAAGCTATAGCCAACTCGTCCCCAAAGGCAAAACCATCGCCGATCTGGATATCGCCACCGTCGCCAACTACTGCGGTTTGGACGTTTACACCACTTATCATATCACCCAAAAATTGCAAGACATCCTGAAACAATTTCCGAAATTAGATGACTTGCTGCGGAACGTCGAACAGCCCCTCGAACCCGTCCTGGCGGAGATGGAATATACCGGCATTCGCATCGATAGCGACTATCTCAATAATCTCTCAAAACAGTTGGGAAAAACCTTAGAAGAACTCGAAAAACAAGCCCACGCCGATGCCGGGGAATCCTTCAATTTGGGTTCGACTAAAAAATTGAGCGAATTATTATTCGATAAATTGGGATTGGATCGGAAAAAAAGCCGAAAAACGAAAACCGGCTATTCCACCGATGCCAAAGTGTTGGAAAAATTACAAGGCGATCATCCGATTATTGATAAAATTATCGAATATCGAACCCTGTCAAAATTGAAATCAACCTATGTGGATGCCTTACCGGAATTGGTGCGATCGGATACCGGGCGAATCCACACCGACTTCAACCAAGCGATCGCATCCACGGGGCGTTTATCCTCCTCCAATCCCAACCTGCAAAATATCCCCATCCGCACCGAATTTTCCCGCCAGATCAGAAAAGCCTTCATCCCCGAAGCCGGCTGGATGTTGGTATCGGCAGACTATTCTCAAATCGAATTGCGAATCCTCGCCCACCTGAGTCGAGAACCCGTCTTAGTCGAGGCTTATAATACAAATCAAGATGTCCATACTTTGACAGCAAAACTGCTATTTGAACGGGACGAAATCACCTCCCAAGAACGTCGCCTCGGCAAAATTATCAACTTCGGCGTGATCTACGGAATGGGGGCGCAGCGATTTGCCCGAGAAGTGGGAGTCAGCCAAAGCGAAGGAAAGCTATTTATCGAACGTTTTAACAAACAATATCCCGGCGTGTTCAAGTATTTAGAATCGCAGAAAGAATTGGCACTGTCTCAGGGTTACGTCGAGACAATTTTGGGGCGGCGGCGTTATTTTGAAATGCTGAAAGGGCGCGATCGCGATCGCCTCAACTACAAAGACGAACAGATATTGCGGGCGGCAGCCAACGCCCCCATCCAAGGTTCCAGTGCCGATATCATCAAAATCGCAATGATTAAATTGGATGAAATCCTCAAAAATTACCAATCAAAATTATTGCTGCAAGTCCACGATGAACTCGTCTTTGAAATCCCCCAATCTGAATGGAAAGAACTCGAAATTCAGATTAAATCAACCATGGAAAACGCCCGCTCATTATCCGTCCCCCTGCTGGTAGAAATCCACGCCGGAGACAACTGGATGGAAGCCAAATAATGGTCGCGATCGTTGTGGCGCTTGGGCTCAAAAATGCACTAAAGCGCCACAACAAATCACCGGCAAATTAAATCTGTGAAATCTGCGAAATCTGCGGATTTTTTCACTGCATTCTATCCAAAGTCCGATACTGAATCGCCTCCCCGACATGATTCGCCTTCACATCCTCATCCCCCGCCAAATCCGCAATAGTGCGGGCAACTTTCAAAATGCGATCGCTCGCCCTCGCCGACAACCCCAACCGCCGAATCGCCGCTTCAAGCAACTGACACCCCGCCTCATCCGGGCGGCACCAGCGCTGAATGTGGCGGCTCTGCATCTCCGCATTACACTGTAAATGATCATACTCCCGAAATCGATGATAAGCGCGATCGCGACCCTTTTGCACCCGTACCCGTATCGGTTCCGATCCCTCCCCCTCCGACTGGCGGGTAATTTCCTCCGGCTTCAATCGGTTCACCGCCACCTGCAAATCGATGCGGTCCATCAGCGGACCCGACAATTTCGCCCAATACTGTTCGCGCTGTCGGGGGGAACAGGTGCACGGCTGAATCGGATCGCCGAAATAACCGCAGGGGCAGGGATTGGTACTCGCCACCAAGGTAAATTGGGACGGAAACACCACCGAAAGCCGAGTCCGCGTCACCGTCACAAACCCATCTTCGAGGGGTTGGCGCAAAAATTCCAACACATTGCGCTTAAATTCCGTCAATTCATCCAAAAACAAAATACCGCGATGGGCGAGGGAAATTTCCCCCGGTTTCGGATAGCTACCGCCGCCGACTAAAGACGGTCCGGACGCCGAATGGTGGGGGCTGCGGAAGGGGCGATCGCTCACCAAAGTTCCCCGATTTTTTAACAGTCCCGCCACCGAATGGATGCGCGTCACCTCCAACGCCTCCTCGAAATTCAAAGGTGGCAAAATCCCCGGCAACCGCCGCGCCAACATGGTTTTACCGCTCCCCGGCGGCCCGACAAAAATCAAATTATGTCCCCCCGTGGCGGCGATTTCCAGGGCGCGGCGGGCGTGGGCTTGCCCCTTGACATCTTTTAAATCTAAAGTGGGCGATCGCCGTTCGCTCAAAACCGCTTCCCCGTTCAATTTCACCGGTTCGTAGGCGTCCGGATTGCCCAGAAAATCCGTCACCTCGAAAATCGACTTGAACCCATAAACCGAAATCCCCCGCACCACCGCCGCTTCCCCGGCGTTGTCCTCCGGCACCACCAACCCGGCGATCCCCATCCGTTCCGCTTCGGCGGCGATCGGCAAAACCCCCGCCACGGGCCGCAAACTGCCGTCGAGGGACACCTCCCCCAAAAACAGGAAATCCCCCAGCAGATCGGCTCTCACCTGTTCGGAAGCGGCCAAAATGCCGATGCTGATGGGCAGATCGAAACTCGGCCCCTCCTTCCGCAAATCGGCGGGGGTGAGGTTGATGACGATATTCCGCATCGGAAAGGCGTACCCGGCATTTTTCAACGTAGCCTTCACCCGTTCCCGCGACTCCTGTACGGCGGTATCCGGCAATCCCAACACCACGATTTTCGGCAGTCCCCCCGAGATGTCCACCTCGACGCCGACTTTCACCGCGTCGATGCCGACCACCGACGCACTCCAGACCCTGGCTAACATAATTAAATTATATTTACGATTCGTCCGTCTCTATTTTCGCCGATCGGCGGGCGATCGTATAATAGCGAATATCCAATTTGTGGTAAACCCTTTCGGGTTAACCGATATGAGAACTCAAAAATCATGAGCAATTCGGACACAATTTTCAGCAAAATTATCAACCGGGAAATTCCGGCGGATATCGTCTACGAGGACGATATGGTGTTGGCATTCAAAGACATTTCGCCCCAAGCCCCCGTCCACATTCTTCTCATTCCCAAAAAACCCATTCCCAAGCTCGATGATGCCGTCCCCGACGACCACGCCCTGATGGGGCACCTGCTGCTGAAAGCGAAACAGGTCGCCCAGGAAGCGGGTTTGGAAAATGGCTATCGGGTGGTCATAAACAATGGTTCGGACGGGGGACAGACAGTGGATCATCTCCATATTCACATCCTCGGCGGGCGTCAGATGCAGTGGCCTCCCGGCTAAATAAGTAGTAGACAGTTTCAGCTAAAATGAGGCAATAGTCCGTCCAGTCGGGTGGGTTAGGCGCGGCCGTAATTTTTCGGAAAAACCGACAACTTTTCATTCGTGCCGTAACCCACCATTTCCTTGCTACGAAGCTTTGACATAAAAGTTAAATCGTAAATTAACGGAAATATGAGTGATCTTGGAACTGTATTCGGCTTTTTAGGTGGCACAATTATTGCTATTGCCGGTGGATATAAGGTTTTGCAGCACCCCAAACCCGATCGCGTCTTCAAACGATTATCCGATGCCAAGTGGTTTTTGACCCTGCGGTGGTGTGAGCAGTTTTCAACTCCGGCGGGGGTGCTGAACTTGGAGGGAAAGTTGTCGTTTTATAATGCCGCCGCTCTGGAAATGGGAGAGCAAAATTTTTTACCCCCGCATCGAAGACGGCAGATCTTCGATCGCTGTTTGTTCCTCAAGCTGGGAGAAACCACCACCCATTCTATTGTCAGTCCCGACGGTTCTCTATCCCATGAAATTGAGATTACAGCAGTAGAAATTGATCCCCGATTTGGTCGGGTGGCTTTGGTGCGATCGCCAAATTTGCAGTCAATGTTTGATGAATCCCTCGACCCCAGCAATCTTTCATAACTTGGTTCCCCCAGAATTGGAGGTTGGGAAGCCAGAAACTTTTCAAATGATTAAAGAATTGCCTATTCTCGATCGCCTCTACTCAGTGGAAGCTGAATGATCATTTCAGTTCCCACACCCAGTTGAGATTGACAGGTGAGACTGCCACCATGCCGGGTCAGAATTGCATAGCTCACCGATAGTCCCAATCCGGTGCCACTGCCGACGGGTTTGGTGGTAAAAAATGGCTCAAATATGCGGTTTTTAAGTTCCTCTGAAATGCCACTACCATTATCGGCAATAACGATTTTAATTTGCTCTTGATTTGACCGTTCTGTTTTAATGCTAATAACGGCTTTTTCTGGCTCTTGCCTCCTATCTTTTAAGGCATCAATTGCGTTACTAAAAATACTTAAAAAGACTTGATTTAACTGACCCGCATAGCAGAAAATATGGGGGATTTTTCCATAGTTTTTGATGACATCAATAGCCATCAGATTATCCTTGCCAGCCAACCGATTTTGTAAAATGACTAAGGTACTCTCTAGACCATCATGGATATCTACAGATTTTAATTCGGACTCATCTAAACGCGAAAAATTTCGCAAACTTAGAACAATTTTCTTAATCCGTTCACTGCCATTTTTCATGGATTGGAAAAGGTTCAAATAATCTTCTCGTATAAATTCCAGTTCGATCTCTTCGATCGCACCTTGAATCACGGGATTTTCTTGGGGATATTCTTGTTCATAGAGGTCGATTAACTGCAATAAATCGATCACATATCTGGAGGCATATTCAAGGTTGCCATGAATGAAGTTAATCGGATTGTTAATTTCGTGGGCAATGCCACCAACCAATTGACCCAAGGCAGACATTTTTTCGCTTTGAATCAGTTGGGCTTGGGTTTGTTGGAGATTTTTTAAAGTTTGCTCTAAATCGAGGGCTTTTTGACGAAGTGCTTGAGTTTTTCGCTCAACTTCGGCTTCTAGGTGATGGGAATATTCGGCGACTTGTTCGTATAAGCGGGCTTTTTCGATGGAGATAGCCGCTTGGGAAGCCAGAATTTTTAAAGTCTCGACGCGATCGCGGGTAAAAGCATCAATTGTCAGATGATTTTCTAAATACAATAAAGCGATGAGTTTACCCTGCTGTAAAATCGGAACACAGAGTAAACTTTTGGGTTTTTTTTGCAGAATATAAGTATCAGTCGCCAGTAACGGATCGGCGGTGGCATCCCCAATTACCATCGCGTCCAGACTCCGTTTCACCCGATAAATTAGCCCCTGGGGAAGCTCGGGATAACTCGACAACGGAATCGACTGCACTTGAACGGGTTGATCGAGGGTTGCCACGGCTTCGACAAACCACTGATTCTGTTGAGACATCAGTAACACACTCTTATCAGCTCCCGCATTTTCCAATACTGTTTGTAGTAAAATTGCCAATAGTTTGTCGAGTTCAATTTCACTGGAAAGGGTCTGAGAGGCTTTCAACACCGTTGCCAAATCCAGGGTAATGGAAAGACTGGTACTGCTAGAGGCGGACGAGGACTGTTTAGGAGCGGTTTGAGTGACGGTTAAAGCGGGTGTTCCCAACAGGGTTTCTGTCGCTGAAAAGGCGGGACGTTGGGGGAGAAAAATCCCGGCGAGGAGTCGAGGATAGCGGCTTTCTAAATCCGCAACTTTTGCCCGTGCTCCCCAACTTAGATAGGCATGATAGGCGTCGGTGAGGTAAACTTGAGCGATTTTAGGCTTATCCCAAGCCAGATAAAATTGACCGACGAGTTCGTAGGCAAGGGCGGCTTCTTGGCGGTACTGAGAGCGGCTGGCTCCGACGATCGCTTGTTCGTAAGATTCAATGGCTGCGATGATTTCTCCCAACACTCGAAACCGCTCCGCTTCAACCAACTGAAACTTATGGCGAAAATTCATCGGTGCAGCCTCGGCCCATCGCCGCATTTTTTGCTGGTTATTTTGGACTTTTTGTAAAAGCTCAGGTTGCTCATCTTGGGGAGTTATCCCATAGGCAGCTAGGCGAACTAGGGAGTCATAAAAGTAAAATACTGGAATAAAATATAAACCGGATACCCCATCAATATATTGTTGGGCTAAATTCGCCAATTGCACCGCTTTTTCAATTTCTCCAAACAGATAACTTAAAATCAGTTTATTGAGATAAACCTGATACAGCGCATAGCGATCGTCTATCTGTTCATGTCGGGGTAGCGATCGCCTTTCATCATAGGCATCACCCACCAACTCGGTGGGGTTTTCTGAGAGTCCCAGTAAATTCAAAACGATCTGTCGGTAAATTTCATGATAGGTGAGGGTATTGAGCTGGTTAATCTGGATTAAAGCATGACTGTAATTATCAAGATTTTCGGCTAATTGATTCAAATTTTGGCCGCAAAAATAATTGTACTCGTTATGATGCAAAAGACTGTAAGCTGCATATTCTATATCCCCCGTTTCCAACCCAGATTGATAGGACTCCATCAAAGGTCTTAAGCAATCTTGAAGGGGTTTGTGCCAGTGGGTGAGCATGGCATAAACTGTGTTAAAAATTTTTGATTTTAGGCTTTTTGCCTGAAATTTTTCTAATAGATTAATTCCCAATTCTCCAAAATCATTGCTGATTTTAAAATCCCCGAAACTGGAGAGCAAAATTCCGTAGTTGGCATAAGAAAAAGCCGACCAGGAAGAGTTACCATAGTTTAGAGATAGATTCACCTGCTCACAGATAACCCAGGGCAACAGAGATGGATACCCCACAAAGGTGATCGAAACGAGGACAACTAAAATGCGGATAGCGGCTAGTTTTTCTGGGTGTTGAATTGGAGGGAGATCGAGCAACTCTCCGACGGTGCGATCGCCGATGGTTGCCTGAATTTCTTGTCGGGCTGTTTCGATATCTTCAGGGGTCGGATTTTGGGGTAAATTAATGTCTAATTGGCGCAGCAAGCATTGAGCCAATTCCAGGGCTTCCGACAAACGGTTTTGAGCCACATAGGCTTGAATTTTTACCTCGTAGGTCTGAATCTTATCCAGCAGGGTTCTGGCGTTTTCTAAGACCTCGATCGCCAGTTGCTCCATTTGGGTAAAGTCTCCATTCAGATAAGCCACTTCCACCGCCTCAGAAAACAACACCAGCGTCAACTCATAGCATTGTTCCCAGGGCTGGGGAGGCAGTTGGTTCCGTCCGGCTTGGAAATAACTTGATGCGGTCTTATGGGCTGCGGCGGTGACGGCTTTACGTCCGGCTTCGAGGTTGAGTTGTGCCAACTGATGCCGCTGTTCTGGACTGTCAATTAAGGCGGCTCCCGAATTTAATTGATTGACGATTTCAAAGAGTTTTTCGTCTCGTTTTTCTCCGGAACTGCGTTCGAGGAGAAGTTGACCAATTTGCCAATGGGTTGCCGGTTTTTGCTCATCTGGGATGAGGAGATCAGCCGCCTGTTGAACGCGATCGTGCAGAAAGCGATAGGAAGGATTCACCACCGCTTCTACTTCCTCTTCAAGGGAATCCGGATCTTGAAAGAACTTATAAACTGGGGTGGTAGGTAAAATCAAACCTTCTTGTAAAGCTCGCCATAAAGCGATCGCAACTTGACTCGGCGATCGCTCTGAAATAATCCCCAAAGTCGTCAAATCAAACTCATTACCAATACAAGCCGCCAACTTGAGAATATCCTGGGTTTCTGGTGACAATCTTTGCAACTGCTGGGCCATAAATTCCACCACATCATCACTGAGGGCAACGGCGGTAATTTCGGTAATATTATATTCCCAGCAGCCGTACTCAGCATTAAAAGTAATATAGCCCTCCCGATGCAGTGTTTTTAAAAATTGGGTGATAAAAAAGGGATTGCCTTGGGTTTTGCGAACCACCATTTGAGTGAGAGATTGGGCGAGTTCCGGCTCGCAGGTGAGGGTATCTGCCACCAAAGGATTCACCTCTTCTAACTGTAGGGGAGCCAGGGTAATTGTATGGACAACAACCCGGGCTTTTTTCAGTTCTTCAATCACTCGAATAAACGGATGACCGGGCGAGACTTCGTTATCTCTATAGGCTCCCAAAAGTAACAGATAACCCCGACCATTCATGAGTAACTTGAGAAGTTGTAGAGAGGCAGAATCAGCCCACTGCAAATCATCCAAGAACATCACCAAAGGATGTTCGGCTTGGGTAAAGACTTCAATAAACTTTTGGAACAGTCGGTTAAAGCGATTTTGAGAGGCTGTCCCGGACAGTTGGAGGGCTGGGGGTTGTGAACCGATGATTGGCTCGAGTTCGGGAATCACTTCGATTAATACTTGCCCATTTTCCCCCACTGCCTCCATAATTTTCGCCTTCCAATCAGCCAATTGTTGGTCAGATTCACAGAGCAATTGTTCCATTAAATCACGGAAGGCTTGCACAAAAGCGCTCAAAGGAATATCACGGTTGAATTGGTCGAATTTACCCTTAATGAAATAGCCCCGTTTTTTGACGATGGGTTTATGAACTTCGTTGATAACGGCGGTTTTACCAATGCCCGAAAATCCCGCCACCAGCATCACTTCTAAACCCCCTTCACTGACGCGGTAAAAAGCATCGAGGAGGGTTTGAACTTCGGTTTCCCGTCCGTAGAGTTTTTCCGGGATGATGAAGCGATCGCTCAGATCCCGTTGTCCCAATTCAAACGGGCGAATAGTTCCCGTTTTTTGCCATTGATTTAAACAGTGCTGAAAATCCTGCTTGATTCCCACAGCACTCTGATAGCGGTCTTCGGCATTCTTCGCCATGAGTTTGGCAACCATCGCCCCCACTATTTCCGGAATATTAGGATTCACCTCATGAACGGGGGTCGCCACCTTAGCGATGTGACTGTGCACCAATTCTAAAGGGTCGTTGGTAGCAAAGGGTAAGCCACCCGTTAGCAGTTGATAAAGGGTGACACCGAGGGCGTAATAGTCCGCTCGATAGTCGATGCCACGATTCATGCGTCCGGTTTGTTCCGGAGCCAGATAGGCTAAGGTTCCTTCCAGGATATTGGGGTTTTGAATTTCTGGAGTTTCTTTGGGGAGTAAGGAGGCAATACTAAAGTCAATTAGCTTGACTTGATGGGTTTCGGGGTGAATGAGCAGGTTGGCGGGTTTAATGTCTTTGTGGATGACTCGGTGTTGGTGTAGGTCGTGGAGAATGTCCGCTATTTGTAGGGCAATAATCAACACCGTTTCTAAGTCTAAAGGTTGCTCGTGGCTGTAGGTTTCGAGGGAGATTCCACCCCCATCTTCCATGACCAGAGCATAGCTATTTCCGACGGGTTCTAAACTGAGGGGGTGAACAATACCGGGAACGGGTAAGTTTTTGGCGATCGCATATTGATTGCGAAACTGCACCAACTCCCCAAAACTCGGATTCTCCCGCCGTAGCAGCTTGATCACTACGGGGCACTGTTGGGCTGTTTGCACCCCTCGATAAACCGCCGTTCGCGAACCCAGATACAATGGCTCAACTAGGGTATAGCCAGGGATTTCGGGAAGTTGGGAAGTGCTAGATATAAGGGACATCCTAGGTTAGGGGAGGGTCAGTCTCAGGAAAGGGCTTCCATACCAACTTTAGCAAACCCAAAACCGCCCCATCAGTGGGGGTGTAGGCTGTAAGGTTGAGGCTAGGGGGTTTTGGGAATTTTAGTTTTCCCGTTTCCCCCTTCGGCGATCGCCTATTTTGTCCTGAAGTCCTGACCCATCATCTCCCTTAACGCTGCAAACGCTGATTAATTTCCGCCTGCAAGCTCGGATCTTGTTGAACCCTGATTAAAATCTGCTCAAACTCTTGAAGCGTCAGGTTTTCAGCTTGAATGGCTGACCGAATTTCATCTTGAGCCTGAGTCTGAATTGCAGCCACCTGCTCTGCTGCCGTCGCAAATTGCTCGATCTGATCCGGCGATACCTGTTCGGCTGCTGCAGGCGAATCTTGGCTTTGGGCGATCGTATTGAACTCATCTATCGTGAGTCCTTCGGCTTCCACAGCCGCGATCATTTCCTCCTGAGATTCTTGCTGAATGGTGCGGATTGCCTGAAAAGCGTTGGCAAAACGATCCAGGTGCTCATTGGTGAGATTAACTGGCTCTGACTGTTCTGTGGGTGGCATTTGAGCGATCGCTGGCTCTATTGTTCCAACCGCTCCGAATCCTAAAAGTACGGCAAAAAAGGAACCGGTTAATCGTTTGATTTTCAGCATTATTGAATTTCTCTTGACTGCAGCCGCCCATCAGGCGACGGGGATTCCCGGGCGGGATTCCGAATCCGAACAGTCGGATTCATCGATCAAAGTGCCTCAAGTCTCACGGGGAGTAGCCTCAGTTTCAGGGTAGAGTCCTTCATTCAACTCTTCCTCTGCCTCCCGAAAGATTGTCAACCTCGATTTTCTGATTTAACCACCAAACTCACCAAACCGTCAATATAGCGATCGCGATCCATTGGCAAAATCTCCGCCCCGTGCATGATTTCCTGGGTCAATATATAATGGACGATCGCCCCAATTAACATCCGCGCCACCACCTCCGGATCGGCTAATTTTAATTGCGGATAAAATTCTAAATCCCGCGTCAGCCGCTCAATTCCGGGCTTGGCAATGTTGCGGATAAACGTTTTCGCCAACTCCGGAAACCGCCCCGACTCCCCGATGATCAACCGCACGAAACACAGCAATTCCGGATCGCCCAACATCTGGTTTAAAACCGCCGTCGCCCAGTTTCTCAAAAAGTTGGCGGGGTCCGCGGGCCTGTCGATCGCCAGATACAGAATTCGTTTCTCCCCCAAATATTCGGTCAGGGCGCCGAACAGACTTTCCTTGTCCCCAAAGTGGTTGTAGAGCGTCGCTTTGGAGACTCCCGCCGCTTTGGCGACCCGATCCATGCTCGTCGCCGCGAACCCGTGGGCGAGAAATTCTCGGATCGCCCCCTGCAAGATCTGTTCGGCTTTGGGTGCCATTCCGGTTTCCGGGTGAGATGGTGTCCTGACCATGATAGCGGTCTCCTTTGGAATTTTTTTGGGTTCCCCTCCTTTTCATTATACTAAACCGTCTAGTATAATCGGGATATGAACTAAACAGTCTAGTTCGTCAACCCCCATTTCAAGGAGAGGTGTGTCATGGTACACCGAGCAACAGCAGCAGATTTCGCCTCCACCCCGACCCTCACCCGCCGCTTGCTAACGTTGGCGACCGTTGCCACCGTGGGAGTTGGAGGCGTCACGGCCTATGTCCTGTGGAAATCCGGCCAGGTCGAAGAAACCCCCGTCGCCGCGGCCAGTCTGCCGATGCCGACCACCGTCACGGCTTTGGGGCGGCTGGAACCGGCGGGGGAGGTGATCGCCGTTTCCGCCCCCGGTGTCGCGGAAGGCAACCGGATCGAACAATTGCTGGTGAGTGAGGGAGACTGGGTGCGGGCCGGGGATGCGATCGCCATTTTGGACAATTACGATCGCCTGCGAGCGGCGGTGGACCAGGCCAGAGAACAGGTGAGTCTGGCCGAGGCGAAGTTGGAACGGGTCAAAGCCGGGGCGAAAACCGGGGAACTCGACGCCCAGCAGGCCACCATCGCCCGGTTGGATGCGGAACGGCAGACCGACCTCGACGCCCAGCGGGCCACCATCGCCCGGTTGGAGACGGAACGCCGGACGGATATCGACGCCGTGGAAGCCAAAATCGCCCGGTTGCAGGCGCAGCAGCGGGGGGAATTGGACGCCCAGCGAGCAACAATAACCCGCATCGAGGCAGAATATAACAACGCCCTCAATGAGGAGCGGCGCCACGAACAACTGCACGCTCAAGGGGCGATTTCCGAGGAATCGCGCGATCGCAAACGCCTCGACCGCCAGACCGCCGAACAGCGGTTGCAGGAGGCGAAGGTGAATTTGACCCGCATTCAAAATACCTACGACCAGCAAATTCAGGAAGCCGAAGCGGAACTGACGAAAATTCGCCTCGCCAAACGGGAACAGATCGAAGAAGCCAAAGCCAAACTGAATCAAATCGATCGCGCCGGACTCGAAAAAATTGCCGAGGCGCGGGCGACATTCGACAAAATCGCCGAAGTGCGGCCCGTGGATGTGGCGGTGTCGGAAGCGGAAGTGCGATCGGCTCAAGCGGCCCTCAGACAGGCGGAGGCGGATTTGAAATTGGCAGAAATTCGCGCCCCCCGAGACGGGCAAATTTTGGAAATTCACACCTACCCGGGCGAGAGAGTCGCCAACGAGGGAATTGTCGAACTCGGACAAACCCGAGAAATGGTGGCGATCGCCCAAGTTTACGAAAGCGATATTCACCGGGTTCAAATCGGACAAACCGCCCGCATCACCAGCGATTCTTTTGAGGGTGAATTGGGAGGAAAAGTTGACCGCATCGGGCTACAAATTCAACGCCAAGATGTCATTAATGCCGACCCTTCGGCGAATATCGACGGTCGAGTTATAGAAGTGCGGGTGCGTTTGGATGAAGCCTCCAGCGAGAAGGTTTCGGGATTGACAAATTTACAAGTTCGAGTGGTGATTGGCAAATGATCGGATTAATTAACCCCTTCAAAAAATTGGCGCGGCGCACCCCCTTGGGATGGCGGCAATTGAGTCACGATAAAGGTAGAATGTTGGTGGCGATCGCCGGGATCGCTTTTGCCGATATTCTCATGTTCATGCAGTTGGGATTTCAAACCGCACTCTACAACAGCAACACCCGCCTCCACAAGGCTTTAGATGCGGATTTGGTGATTGTCAGTCCCCAAGCCCTGAATTTTACCCGTTTGTCTACCTTTCCCCGGCGGCGGTTGTATCAGGCGATGAACCTGGACGGGGTGGAATCCGCCGATCCCTTGTATGTGGCGTTGAAAACCTGGAAAAATCCCCAAACCCATAAGGAAACAGCTATTTTATTAGTGGGTTTTAATCCGGATAGACCCGCTTTTAACTTCCTCAAGACTCATCCCCAAATTAGTGAGATAAAACTCCCCGATCGCGTCTTATTTGACCGGGAAGCCCGGGGAGAATATCAGGAAGCAATTGCCTCCATTGATGACGGAAAACGGGTGAGAACCGAAATAGAACGTCGCACCATTACCCTCGCCGGACTGTTTGAATTGGGGGCATCTTTTGCGGCGGATGGTAGTTTAATGACCAGCGACCAAAACTTTTTGCGTTTGATGCCGAGACAAGACGCATCGGCGGTGAATTTGGGATTAATTAAAGTGGAACCGGGGGCGGATATTATTGAAGTTCAGGCAATGCTAAAAGCCGACCTACCAGACCGGGATATCCGCATCTTGACCCAGGAAGAATTTATCCAATTTGAAAAGGATTATTGGACGGCTAACACTGCTGTCGGGTTTGTGTTTAACCTGGGTGTGGCGATGGGGTTCGTGGTGGGAACCATTATCGTTTATCAGGTTCTTTCAACCGATGTCGCCGACCATATGGCGGAATATGCTACTTTTAAAGCGATGGGCTATCGGACAGTTTATTTATTGGGAATTGTCTTGGAAGAAGCCCTGATTTTATCCCTGCTGGGATTCATTCCCGGCGTGGGGATTTCTTTCGGATTGTATTCCCTGACCCGCAATGCGACGAATTTGCCGATTTATATCACCCTGGCGCGATCGGTGAAAGTCCTAATTTTGACGATGATTATGTGTGGCATTTCCGGGGCGATCGCCACTCGTAAACTACAGGAAGCAGACCCCGCCGATATTTTTTAAGTTGTCAATTTTTGCATTTTACCATGAACTCAACTTTGCCGAAACCCGACCTTCGTTTGCAACGGGAAAACCGGGCTGTCATTTCGGTTCGCAACCTCGACCACTATTTTGGTAAGGGTCAGTTAAAAAAACAGGTTTTATTCGATATTAATTTGGAGATAAAATCCGGGGAAATTGTCCTGATGACAGGGCCTTCAGGTTCCGGAAAAACAACCCTTTTGACTTTGGTTGGAGGGTTACGATCGCCCCATTCTGGGAGTTTGAAAATTCTCGATCAAGAACTGTGCGGGGCGAGTTCCGGCCAGTTGGTGATGGTGCGGCGACAGATCGGTTATATTTTCCAAGCCCACAACCTTCACCGCAGTTTGACCGCCCTGCAAAATGTGAGGATGGGGTTGGAAATGCACGGCACATTATCCACGGCCCAAATGCTGCAATATGCGGCGGAAATATTGGAGGAAGTGGGGTTAGGCGATCGCATGAATTATTACCCCGAAGACCTATCCGGCGGGCAGAAACAGCGGGTGGCGATCGCCCGAGCTCTGGTCAGCCATCCCCCCATTGTCCTGGCGGACGAACCGACCGCGGCCCTCGACAGTAAATCGGGGCGAGAAGTGGTGAATTTGATGCAGAAATTGGCGAAGGAACAGGGCTGCACGATTTTGTTAGTCACCCACGACAACCGTATTTTGGATATCGCCGATCGCATCGTCAGCATGGAGGACGGGCGGTTGATTTCGAGTTAGAATGGGGGATGGTAAAACTGAAGGTGCTGCCCTCTCCGACCACACTCTCCGCCCAAATTTTTCCCCCGTGTTGGTGGACGAGTTTTTGAGAAATTGCCAGTCCCAGACCCGTCCCTTTGGGATGGCGACCCGCGCCTTTGACCTGTTTGAAAGGTTGAAAAATATGCTCTAATTGTTCTTGTGGAATCCCACAGCCCCGATCTTGAACCCTGAATAAAACATTGTCATCTTGAATCGAAGTAGAAATTTTTAGGATCGATTCGGGGGGAGAAAACTTGATCGCATTGCTGAGAAGATTGATCAAAATTTGAACGATCGCGTCTGAATTCGCCCAAATTGAAGTTGTAGACCAGTGGCGGATGATGGCGATCTGTTTTTGTTCGGCGAGGGATTGAATGCCGTCGATGGACTGTTCGATCAATTCACCAACATTGCAAATGCTTTTCTCCAGTTCGGCTTTCCCCGATGCCAGCCGCTCGATATCGAGAACGTCATTCACCAAACGCACCAGACGATCCGTTTCTCGGGTTGCCACTGCGAGCATTTGTTTTTGCTTTTCAGGTTGACTCTCGTACCAGCCGGAATTAAGCAAGGAAAGTGACGCATAAATTGAGGTCAACGGCGTGCGAAGCTCATGGCTGACGGTGGAAATAGACTCATCTTTTATCTGCTCGAACCGCTTGCGATCGGTGATATCCATCATGCGGACAATATTCAGCTTTTGACCGGCAAAATAAAGTCTCTTTACGGCTAAATTTACCCAAAACTCATCCCCCTTTTTTGTGATATATTCTAACTCAGAACTCCAGCTTCCTTTTTCATCGATCTCCCGGACGATATGCTCCATTTCTGGCGGCGTGAATTGTCGCTTCTGGAGACTGTGTACTTCGATATCGATCAACTCTTCCCGACTCGATGTTTGAAACAGTTCCACCGCTCTCGGGTTTAAATCTAGGGTTCTGAGGGTATCGGAATCGACGATAAAAATTGCATCGGTAGACTCGGTAAAAATCGCCTCTCGCAGGTCGTGATGATGTCGGACTTTTTCTTCGATCTGTTTGCGATCGCTGATCTCCCGAATTAAAATCACGTTCAGGTTTCCGAAGTTGGGAATATCGCCAATTTTAAACCCGACAAATAACCCCCAAAATGTCGTGCCATCTTTACGAGTGTAGCGGCGTTTGACCGTCCCAAATTTTGAGGAACCGCACGTTTGATTTTGACCGGAATAACAGCCGTATTTACAGGGTTCTAAATCGATAATATCCCGAATGTTACAACTCATCAACTCCGATTCAGTATACCCCAGCAGTTCGCACAACTTTTGATTGACGAAAATGGGCGTAGCATCCATTGTTGTGAAAACAACTCCCCAGGTTATTTGCTCAAATAGGGCGCGAAACATTTTCCTTTTCCCTAGACTTGATTTTGCTGTTTCCGTTTTTTATCGTCCGTCATGTCAACGATTGCACCGACGATTCGACAAGGCTTTACCCGGCGATCGCGGACAAATTTTCCCGCAACAAGAACCCTCCCTACTCGCCATCCATACGTTTTCTTCTCGGTTCAATTTTTCTTAAAAAAAGTTGTATTTAATTGGGGAATTGTTATTGAGAGATAAAGGAGAACCGATCGCCCCGATATGACTGATTGAAAAACATTCGTTTTTTTGCAAAAACAGTCTAAACTCCTTCCCATCTCTATTATTAGCCTCAACTGTAGCATACCTGCTGATGATCTTTACAAGAATTACGATCTGTTCCCCCGAACTCTGAAAAAAATTTCTCCCAATTTTACTCAAGTTCATATAAGTTTATATCATCATTTTAAGATTTTTCAATATTGCTGACCATCAGTTTTTTTAATGAAAGCCGATCCGACAGGTCAATAAAATTCGATGTAAACTTTCAAGTATAGCTCGACTTTGTTTAGAAATTGTGAAGTTGAGGGTCGTTTTCCAAAGCTAACAATTCAGCCCGCCGCTGACTCAACTCAAATTCCAGAGATTCGATCTCCGCCAACAACTGCTGGCGACGCTGTTCGACGGACTGGGTTTGACTGACAAAATAGGCTTCAATTTCCGGCCACAATGCGATCGCCCAGTCCCGACTCGCCGTTTTCCATTCATTTAAAACCCGTACCGTTCCGTCCGGTTCGAGGACAAATAAAGTATAAAGGCGATCGCAACTCCCCCGTTTCCGCTTTCCCTTCTGGCAATACAAATACAGTCCGGGAACTTGCATGGCGGGGCGATCGATCTGGCTGACAAACGGCCCCTCGATGGAATAGCCGTCCGTCTGGCTGCGATCGATCGCCTCGACGAACTTACACCAATTTCCGGCTTTCGGAGACAGGTAACTTTCCCAAAATCCGGGGGCGGACAAAAACGCTTCTCTCAAGTTGACTAGAATGGATGAACTCATAAGAGGCAATAGGCAATAGGCAACAGGCAATAGGGGTGATGATTGCAGTTTTTTTCTCTATTTTAAAACTTTTCAATCGAGCGACTCCCCCCTTCCTCCCCCCTTCCTCCCCCCAATTCTCCCCCCAATTCTCCCCCCAATTCTCCCCCCAATTCTCCCCCCTTTCAAAGGGGGGCTGGGGGGGATGGGGGCTGGGGGGGATGGGGG
>NZ_JAJENU010000502.1:0-26490 GCF_035615495.1 Lyngbya sp. CCY1209
AGGCTTGCGCCCTCTGAAATTGATTCCCAAGCGGTTTGGATATCCAACCCTTATTGGGTGAGGAGGGCGATCGCAGAGGCTTGCCCCCACGATACCGGAACCCCGGCCATCCTCCCCTGGGCATGGCGGCACTCGGAACGGTCGGGACATCGCCGCCACCCGAGATCTCGCACTCACGGGGGATTGACCCGTGCTGACAACTGATAGCTGACCGCTGACAGCTTATCCCCCGGCCCGGGGCGGGTGAAAAAATTTTTTCGGTTCGGGAACTTTTCAGGTGCGCGGATCTACATTACAATCTATAGCAACGAGCGCTCGCGTGGTTACAGTTTAAATGGAAATGGGGTAAGAAACCTTAAAACCCTTATCGAAAAGCCGTTTCAGTTCCCTATTCCCTATTCCCTATTCCCTATTACCCTCTAGCAGCGCTATAGTGATGCAAACCCTGTCCCCTGTCCCTTTGTTCGATTTGGTATGGTAGCGAGCGATTTTAGCCGAGGCAATCAATTTCTGCGGAACCGTCAGTTTGAGGAGGCTGTGGCGGCTTACCGGAGTGCGATCGGCCACAACCCGGATTTTTATCTGGCTCACCACAATTTGGGGGAGGCGCTGGAGCAGTTGGGGCGTTGGGAGGAGGCGATCGGGGCTTATGGGCGATCGGTGGAGTTGAAGCCGGAGGTGGCTTGGTCTCATTTGAATTTGAGCCGGGTTTTGCGGCAGGTGGGACGGGTTGAGGAGGCGGAAAAGGCGGGCGATCGGGCTGTGGCGGTTGAGCCGAAGTTGGTGGGAGTGCGATCGGGAAAAGCGGAAACAACATCGCCTCAAAACGGGACGCAAAATGTGGATATAAAAACCCCGAAAAACTCCGAAAAATTCCGAAAAAAAATTAGCCAGACCGGCTCAAAAAAACTATCAAAAACCTCGTTACAAATTGTCATTCCTTCATTCAATAGGCATCAACTTTTAAGGAGGTTGTTAAAACAAATCAATAGGGAAGCTAGTAACTTTGATATATCAGTCGATGTGTTTGATGATGGCAGCAGAGATCCCGTTGTCGAAGAAGCCCGTAATTACACCCGCCTCAAAAGTTTGACAGTCCACAGATATAAGAATCACGGTAAAAAACGATATTGGCAATTAGTCAATCATATTTTCGAGTATATTTCTCAAAAAAATGTCGATTTTTTTATCTATATGCCAGACGACATAGAAATCTGTTCTGGTTTTTTTCAGAAAGTCATTGACTGTTGGTCTGCAATTTCAGATCCAAAGAAAATAGTATTAAATCTAGGGTTTGATAATCGAACTCAATGTTGGACTCGTTTTGAGCGTGTCAAATATAAGTTTGGCGATGTAGAAGTATTTAAAACTCAATGGGTTGATATGTTGATGCTGTTCGAGAGCAGTTTTTTAGAAGCTCTGAACTATCGCATTGAACCGATCAGCTTATCTCGGTGGCAGAATAACCCAAATTTGTCTTCCGGAGTGGGAAATCAGATATCTGACAAGTTACATCGTTCGGGCTTTTCCCTCTACCAAGTCTCCGAATATCTAGTCTCTCATGGAGATCATGAGAGCATGATGAACCCAGAAGAGCGGCAAATTAATCCTTTGATAATTGCTGATGCTGAAACTCCCAATAATACACAAAGCGATCGCCAAAATGCAAATGGAAAAAACTTGATATTAGATCGGGTCGATGAATATTTGCAGTTAGCCAAATTGAAATCAGAACAAAGACTGTGGTCGGAAGCATTGACTTTATATCAGCAAGTCAATCGTTTTTTGTCCCGTGGTGACGCTTATTTCGGTATGGGAAAAGCCTTGATGGAATTGGGTCGGCACGAAGAAGCGATCGCCGCTTATCAGCAAGCTATTACTTTGGGTTTGTCTGGCGAGAAAAAATCCAACTATTCAGGTTATCCATCAAGTCGTGAGTTGGAGCTTTACAATCAGTTGTTGTTGGACTTGAAAAGCGCAGTAGAATCGCAACCCGAATCGACTTCTATCTGGCAACTGATGGGAGATGTTTTGCTAGAATTAGAGCGCCGTGAAGAGGCTGTTGAAGCCTATCAGCGGGTGATCGATCTCACATCAAACTCAGCTTGGACTTCATCTTGGACTCATTTTAATTTGAGTCGGGCTTTACAGCAGTTAAAATCTGAGGACAAACGGGGGGATATAGTTTTAGTTTTCATCCCGGCTTACAATGCCGAGGCGACAATACGAGACTCCATATATTCCGTATTAAATCAGACTTATAAATTTATCGAAATTATCGCTATTGATGATTGCAGCAGAGATCAAACCTTTGAAATATTAAAGCAAGAGGAAGAAAAAAATATTAATTTTAGAGCAATCCAAACCCCAAAAAATGTTGGCAGTTACAACGCCATCAATTACGGATTATTTGTGTCTAAAAAATTAAACTTCGATTTTTTTACTACGCATGGCGCTGACGATCTAATGTTTCCCGAAAAAATAGAAACCCAATTGAGAGAAATGAAAAAAGGGGATTTTTTGGCTTCTATAACTGGATATGCTCGGGTTGAATATCCAACTAAAAAGCATCTAAAATCTCAAAAAAGGGGCCATTCAATGGTCATTTATTCAAAACAAGTTTTTCAAAATCTGGGGTACTATGATGATACTAGATTTGGAGGAGATACTGAGTATTTTGAAAGATTTATAACTTGTTATGGTACGACCAAAGTACATACTTTGAACCAAGTTCTTACTATAGCCTACTTTAGCCCCAAAAATCAGACGGTCAATAACCCTGACAACTCACAAGCCAGACTGGACTATGTGAGCCAATTTAAACAAGAACATATTAAAAGAAAAAATTTGAATAATTTTTATGTAAAAAACAAATTTATCGATGAAGTAAAGACTAGCATAGCCAATGAAAATAAGCCAACTTCTTTCCGAAAATATTCATTAAATTTTAGTTTTATAGTTTGCGGAATGGCAACATTACCTCAAAGGCAAGATGCTTTGAAAGACACTGTCGAGTCCATCCTGCCTCAAGTTGACAAGTTAATTGTTTATCAAAATGGATACAAAGAAAAATTTGATTTTTTAACTCATGAAAAAATAGAAATCGTGAGTTCATTAGATACAAAAATAGATATGGGCGATGCCGGTAAATTTTATGGTCTCGAAAGTTACGACAACTGTTATTACTTTTCGATTGATGATGATTTGATTTATCCCAGCGATTATGTTGCCACCCTGCTCAGAACTCTGAAAAAATACGATCATAGAGTTATTGTAACTTGTCACGGCCGGATCTTAAAACCCAATCCAAAATCATATTACAAAGATTCTAAAATAATGTATCGATGTTTGGGAAATGTAGAGTCAGAAGAATTCGTTCACTTTGGAGGGACGGGTGTTATGGCATTTCACACAAGTACGATTAAAATTGATTTTAAATATTTTAAAACCTCAAATATGGCGGATATATGGATGGGGTTATATGCCCGAGATAACAATATTCCGATATTGGTTGTCCCTCACAAATCGGGATGGATTCTACACAGCGATAAATTTGACTTGAACACTACCATCTATGAAGAGCATAAAAATAAAGACTATGTTCAAAGAGAACTCATCAAAAATTTTGATGCCGACAAAATCATAGAAATTAAAAAAATAGGAGTTTAATTTCAGGGGATGTGAAACCCATTCGATAATCTTAATTTAGTTTGATTTAAAATCTGACAATTATCATGGAGTAAAATAAATTGCTTGTTTTGGGAATATGCTATACAATAATAGCATCACAACATAAATTGGGAAAACTTACATGATAACTCTCAAGCTTCCACAACTTGACTGTAGGAGCAATCAACCCCAAAGTTTAGTCCTGAATGGTGCTGAACGTGCTTATGTTGCGAAGCTCCTTGCAGAAAATGGTATTGGCAAGTATGAACCGCATACGATGGCAACCGCTCTTTTTCTACTGCGAGATGTCGTCGGCCACCGTGATTTTTTTGATATCGGGGCAAATATCGGGGTTTATTCTTTCTTCTTGGCATCAATTTTAGAACCGGAAGGATTGACCATACACGCTTTTGAACCGACTCCCAACCTGGCGGCAATTGCTCGGAAGATTGGGGAAGATAATGGTTTGTCTTATCGAGTTGAGGAGTTGGCTTTGGGTGGCAGTTGTGGCACGGCTGACTTATATCTCTCTCGGAGAACGGATTCTTCTAATTCATTGCTCAAAGGGTTTAGAGAAAGTATCAAAGCCATCACTGTTCCATTAGAAACGGTTGACAATTATTGTCAAAAAATTGGCTTGATGCCTTCGGTGATTAAAATTGACACGGAAGCGACTGAACCCGATGTTTTACTCGGCTGTAGTGAAACAATTGGCAAAAATAAACCTTGGATAATCTGTGAAGTTTTGGCGGGCAGAACTGAATCAAAGTTGATGGAAGTTATGAAACCTTACGGCTATCAATATTATCATATTAATGATTCTTCATCATGGAAGCCTCAAGCCAAAATTTATGGCGATACTTCTTATCAATATCGTGATTGGTTGTTTGCTCCAGAACCGATTACTCAAGGTTTTGTGGATGAAGTTCATAAGTTGGTCGGGAAAATGATGATTTAGCGCAGATATTTTCCTTGATTTCAAATTATAAAGATTATCCATGATGGCGAGTTATATCGAACAAGCAAATCAAAAGTTGTCGGCTGGGAAGGTAGAGGAGGCGCTTTACTTATATCGTCAAGCCATCGAAAACAATCCGGGATTTTGTTGGCATCATCATTATCTGGGGGAGGCACTAGCTCGAAATGGAA
Organism: Lyngbya sp. CCY1209; assembly: GCF_035615495.1. GTDB lineage: Bacteria > Cyanobacteriota > Cyanobacteriia > Cyanobacteriales > Microcoleaceae > Limnospira. The sequence continues at coordinate 4,819 of NZ_JAJENU010000502.1, forward strand.
TTTGGGAAGAAGCAGTGGCAGCTTACCAAGCTGCTATCGAGCTGAATCCGTCCTCAGCTTGGTCTCATTATCGGCTGGGACAGGCTTTTTTGGCTTTGGGAAAAGTGGAAGTGGCTCTCGCATCTTACTCTCAGGCTGTTGAGTACAATCCCAATAGTCATTTGTTTCAAAAGACTTTGGCGGATACTTTGGCTCGACAGGGTGAGACTGAAATCGCAGCGGTAGCTTACAGAAAGTCGCTGCAACTTGAGCCCAATCAAGCGGAAGTAGAAAAAAAGCTATATGATTTAGCTAGAATTCACTTGCTGGCTCAAAAATATGATTTGGCGATCAAAAATTGTCTATCTATTCTGGAAAAGAATGCTGGGTTGGCTGATATCATTCCGATTTTGGGTGAAGCTTATACCTCGAAGGGTGAACTCGAACAAGGAGACGCTTTTTTAAAGGTCACTCCCTATCTGCGACGTTTAGTTTGTCGTCCGGTGGTGCAAAAATTATGGGGCAATATTGTCGAAGGTCAGTTTCAAAATTGGGATAACTCCCAACTCTCCGATCGCCAAAAAATACACAAAATAGTTATATATACTTGCGTCTGGAGCAGGCCCGAGTTGACCCGGGTTGTTTTATCTCATTATTCCGATCTTCAAAAACAGTTGTCTGGTAAAATTCAACTGGAATTATTGGCGGTTGGTTCGGAGGGTGAAACATCTCGGCAGGTTTGTGAGTCTTGTGGATTTGATTATTTGGAGCATCCGAATTTACCTTTGAGTGCCAAGTGGGAATATGGCTTAAATCGGTGCGCTGATTACGATCCTGATGCGGTGATTATTGTGGGCTCCGATGATATTGTGTCTCGGGGATTGATTGAGTTTTACGATCAAAAGTTGCGGGAAGGGTTAGTTTTTGTGGGGATTAAGGATGGATATTTTTGGGATGTGATGAGTGGTCAAATGATGTGGTGGAAGGGATACGGCAGACTAGATACTCGAAGGTTTGGAGAGACGATTGGCATGGCCAGGTGTTTGGCTAGACCGTTGCTCGATCGATTGAATTTTAGTGCCTGGAAGGGGTTGCAAATTAACAAGCGACTTGATAGAATTGTAACCCAGAAGCTATTAGATTTGGGCTTGCAAATTCTCGACCATGAGAATTTGATTCCAGTTGAGAATGATTCAAAAATTCTAAAAATCGGTCATTGTGGATTTTGGATGCAGGAAATCGAGGGCTTTGCTGTGGACATTAAAACTTCAGAAAATATCACACCTTTTAGTTTGTTAAAGAAGATGAAAAATCAAACGATTTTGTCTCGGGAAGAGTCGGCAAAAATCATGTCCAAACACCTGCCAAAATCGACCATTGCAAAAATTAACTCGATCGCCCAAAATTCTCAACTATAATATTCAATTATTTTATGCCGTCCAACCACTTTAAAAATGCCAATACTCTCGTCCTCAACGGTCAATTAAAAGAGGCTGTCGATTCCTATCGTCTGGCTATTCGGGAAAATCCTGATTTTTATATTTATTACGAAAATTTGGCGAATGCTCTCGCCGAAATGGGTGATGTGGAGGCGGCAATAATTGCTTATCGTGATGCCATATCAGTTAATTCTAAGGCAGTGTGGTCTCTTTATAGCTTGGGAAAATTGCTGTCAGAACGGGGAAGTTGTGAGGAGGGAGTTTTGTATTTGGAAAAGGCGATCGCCATTCACCCCGAGTCTTTTCATTATAACTCTTTGGGCATAGCTTTGGGAAAATTGGGGCGGAGCGGTGAGGCAGAGGTGGCTTTGCAGAAAGCATTGGATATGGGATCTTCCTGTTTTGATGCTTATTTACAGTTGGCTCAGTTGAAGTCCAGACAGAAACTTTGGTCTGAGGCATTGGTTTTTTATCGTCAAGCTGTCAGTCATCGTCCGAGTGCCGACGGTTATTTTGGCATGGGTAAAGTCTTCATGGAGTTGAGTCAGTGGGAAGATGCGATCGCCAGTTATCGTTCGGGGATTGGATTGAATCCTACAGTGGCAGAAGCTTATTACGATTTGGGGATGATTCTGGGAAAGTTGGGAAGGTGGGAAGATGCTGTTCTTGAGTATCAAAAGGCGAGAAACATCGCCCCTCATTCTCTAGATATCAATCTACAGTTGGGGGAAATCTTACAACGGTTGGGCAAACTTTCCGAGGCAGAAAGTTGTTATCGTCGTTGTTTGCAGATAGAGCCTCAACAGGTTGAAGTTCAAAAAAGACTGGAAGCTTTATCATTATTATCGCGTCAGGCGAAGACTTCTGGGCAATCAAAAGAACAGAAAAAAACACAGAGTTCTTTATTATCGCGTCAGGTGAAGACTTATGGACAATCAGAAGAACAGAAAAAAACACAGAGTTCTTTTTCTGTCGAACTTGAAGTTGGAGAGAAAATTGTTAAGCAAGCTCAAGCTCATCTCCGAAAACAGGAATACGATCAGGCGATCGCGCAATGTTCTTCCCTGCTAAATGGTTGTCCGATTTTCAAAGATGTTTTTCCGTTGTTGGCGGAAGCTTTCATCAAGCGGGGAAAATCTTTGGAGGGGAACAACTTTTTGCAAGTCGTTCAAGATGTACGCCGATTGATTGCCATTCCTAACGTCCAAAAAATTTGGGGAAAGACGATCGCGGACTTGACAGATTCAATGATTAATGATAAGCTAAATGGAATTTCCCCATCCAAGGTCAATACAATCGTCATTCTGACTTGTGTCTGGAAGCGTCCCGAATTGACTCGGGTTGTTCTTTCTTACTACTCCATCTTAAAGCGAGAGTTATCTGGTTCAATTGAATTGAAGCTTTTGGCTGTGGGTTCTGAGGGTAAGCAGTCGCGCCAACTTTGCGAGTCCTGCGGTTTCGATTATGTTGAGTATCAGAACCAGCCTTTGAGTGATAAGTGGGAATATGGCATTAATAGGTGTCGAGACTATAATCCTGATGCGGTGATCATTGTGGGTTCTGATGATTTAATTTCTCAAAGCTTAATTGAGTTTTACGATCGCAAGTTGAAGGAGGGTTTAGTTTTTTGCGGAATTACGGATGCTTATTTTTTTGATTTACAAACCGAAAAGATGATACACTGGGTTGGGTACACCAGCCAGGTGGATGCCGTCAGGTTGGGAGAAACTACGGGGATGGGTCGATGTTTATCCAAGCCATTGCTAGAGCGACTGGATTTTAGTATTTGGCGGAATTTGAACAAAGACCGAAACTTGGATGGGGCTATGACTCAAAAGTTATATCAGGTTGGTTTGGAATTGTTGGATGAGGAACATTCTGTTTTAGCGCAGGTGGGCGATTGCACTTTGAAAGTTGGGCATTGTGGGTTTAAGTTGGCTGATATTAATGCTATGGCGGTAGATATTAAGTTTGCTGAGAATTTGACTAATTTTCATCGTTATGGCAAGTGGAATTCTAATTCTATAGTACCTCAACTTAATTCTTGGAATCTTATAGAAAAAAATTTTCCTCATCCCATTATTGATCAATTAAAAGAGTTGATACTCACGACAAGAAAGATTCTGCATATAGAAGAAAGCCAAGAATTTACTGTGCCTCCATCTTCTAATATCTTAGAATTATCAGAAGGTGATCAATCTTTTTTAGAACAAGTAATATCCGTTAATTCATTACAAGCTAATGAAACTTTCTCTGAAATTATTTTTCATTCATTTAAAAATTTAAAGAGTCCGAATAATCAAGATTTTCAACAAGGTATTGATCTGTTAAAACGATCAAAATATGAAGACGCTTTAAAATTGTTTGAAAAGCTTGTAGAGCAAGATTCTCATTATATTTTCTATTACTACTTGGGAGAGTGCTTGAGTGAGTTAGGTAAATGGAAAGAGGCTGTTGATGCTTATCAAGAAGCAAATAATCTGAATCCTAAGTTTGTAAATAGTTATGCTAAGTGCGGTGATGTTTTTATGAAGTTGGGGCAGTGGGATAATGCAAAGAATCAATTTTATCAAGCTGTGTGTGCTTTACTCTAATGAGTCTTATAGGAAATCAAATGAAAATTCTTACAATTTTAGGGGCTAGACCTCAATTTATAAAATCTGCTGTTGTTTCAAGTGAACTCAAAAAAATAGGTCTGTGTGAAGAAATAATTGTGCATACAGGTCAACATTATGATGACAATATGTCAAATATTTTCTTTGAGCAATTATCCCTGCAATCTCCCAAGTATAATTTGGGAGTAGGTTCTGGTACTCATGGGTATCAAACTGGAATGATGATGATCAGATTAGAGGAAGTTATTTTAGAGGAAAAGCCAACAGCGATTATTGTTTACGGAGATACAAATTCAACTTTAGCGGGAAGTCTAGTTGCCGCTAAATTACAAATTAAATCTATTCATGTTGAAGCCGGTTTACGTTCATGGAATAGAAGTATGCCAGAAGAAATCAATCGGGTAGTATCCGATCATCTTGCAGATATCTTATTTTCTCCAACTGAAACATCAGTGACTAATTTAATAAATGAGGGAATTAGTAAAACTAAAATAGAGTTGGTGGGGGATGTCATGTATGATGTTTTTTTACGGCAAGAATCCCTATCAAAAAACTTGAATAATGCACTTGAAAAGCATAACCTTAAAAGAGGTGACTATATTTTAGCAACCTTGCATCGAGCAGAAAATACTGATAATTTAGATAGGTTGAAAGCTATTATTACAGCATTGGATATGCTGGGTCAAAAGTTTCAAGTTATTGTGCCTCTGCACCCGAGAACTTTAACTAAGCTCAAGGCTAATTTATTAGTTGAAAATTATCGTCATGTGAGCATAATAGAACCAGTGGGGTACTTAGAGATGTATGAACTAGAAGCTAATTCTAGGTTGATTTGTACTGATTCGGGAGGGGTTCAAAAAGAAGCATACTTTCATAGAGTTCCCTGTGTTACTTACCGCAACGAGACTGAGTGGATTGAGCTTGTAAGTTCAGGTTGGAACTATTTAGTAGAACCTACTGATGCCGAGAGTATTTATAGAACTTTTTTAAAAGCTCTTGAAACTCAGACAGCCTCTTTGCCTACAATTAATTATGGTGGAGGTAAAGCATCTGAAGAAATTGCAAAAAAGATTGTTTCATATAAGTTTGGTTAAATCAAGCCAATTGAGATTAAGTTGAATACAATATCATCCGGTAAAAAAATATGAAAACTTTGATGATTGTATTAAATAGTGTTAGTAATGACAATCGTGTACTCAAATCTGCTCATAGTTTGGAGAGCTTGAAACATAAGATAGAAATATATGGAATGTCCGGTGATAAAGAATTAAAAACAAAGCCGATTTTAAAAAGAATTAGTAATTGGCCAGTTCGTTTATTCCCAAACCCTGGTTATTTCTTGAGCGGAGTTAAGTCAAGAGTAGACAGGTGGAAATTTATGGTTGACTATTTTATGACTTCCATGTTGGTTTATGCAGAACAAATGAGTCCAGAAATAGTTTATACTCACGACTATAATACTATTTTAATTGGGAAAAAAATTGTCAATAGCTTAAGATCGCAAGGCAAATTTGTATACTGGATTCACGATTTACATGAGTACGTTAGGGGCTTAACAACAACAGATGATGAAATCCGTCAGTTGGCACTTGAACACGAGAGTGAGTGCATACATAAACCTGATTGTTTGATTACTGTATCGCCAATGTTGTCACGAAAGTTGACTCAAGAGTATCGTTTGTCAAATCCTCCTAAAGTTTTAATTAATGCTCCGAAATATAGTACATTTAACCCACATTATGAACCGACTGTGAGGCAAGTAGTTGGCTTAGAAAAAGATGTACCTTTGATAGTGTACGTTGGTGGTGTTGCTAGAGCCAGAGGTTTACATACCGTTGTTGATGCTCTACCAAAACTTCCTGGAGTTCATCTGGTGCTAGTCACTAATAATCAGGGTGATTACATAGAATCTTTGAAGTCAAGTGCCGAAAGTTATCAATGTTCAGACAGGTTACATATTATACCTTATGTCCCTCCAGAAATGGTTTCAAGTTTTGTCAGAGATGCGACTGTTGCTATTCACCCGATGATTCATTATCCAAATGCTGAAATTGCATTACCCAATAAGTTATTTGAGTATATGCACAGTGGTGTACCTATAGTGGTTAGTAATTGTGATTCTATGGGAAGGTTTGTTCGCAAGTGGAAAGTTGGTGAAGTTTTTGAAGCTGAGAATATTGACCATCTTGCTAATGTCATAAAATGTTTAATTGATAACCGAGATGCTTATGTCAGGCATATTCAGGAATTTTCTATGTTGAATCAATATTTTTCTTGGGAAAATCAGGATAGTTTTTTCAACATAGTTAATCAAGATATTCAAAAAAAATATCAACTTTTTAGACAACCAGATGGCTCTGATATTGTTCAAAATAGCAGGGAAAATTTAGATGATTTATCCAACGATTTATTTGATATATTTTACGACGCATCGTTGACTAATTCTTTGTTTTATAAATACTATTATTGTTGTGGTCAAGCTCAATTAAATGAAGGCAAATCTACGGAGGCAGAGCAATCATTTTACCTGGCATCTAAGTTTAAATATTCCTCAAACTTAGAGGATTTAACATAATCTGTTTTATGGAAATTCTTTGACAATACTCATCCTTTTTAGTTCTAAGTAGAGTAGTAACCCATGCGTCAGATGAAGACTATCTCTAAAAAATACTTGCTTGCTATCGTTCAGGTTAAGATTAATATTGGCTAAACGTTCTAAGCATATTTTTGCTAAGTAGTAACACATACTATTCCAATATTCGGGGTTTTTTACGTTCTTTGATGAGGCTAATAAGGTTGCCACTAATAAACTTTCTCCTAAAGACCAGTTTCTCGCAGGTTTATCCATAAAATAAAATAAATTGCCACTGTCGCTATCTAAGAGATATCTCATGCTTTGAAAGTTGTAATTGGTGGTTTTAGCATTATTGATATTTTTGATATCTATTACGTCAATTACTTTATCCCAATACATGAACGGTGACAATGCTTTTATTGCTATTGACTCAATGGAGTTAATGCTGGAGAGTGTCAGTAATGAGTAAATAATATAAGCGTTATGCAGTAAATCTATTCTTGAGTTGGATTCTGAGTAAGGAAAACCGTAGTTTTTATGTGACTTAGAAATGATCCAATTTGCAATAGGATGAAAATCTTTGCTGGCATTTTGATCCGCTATAGATTGATATAAGTATAAGCTTTTGGCCCACATAGCGATAGAGTTATAAACAATATCATTCAGATTGTTACTAAAAGCTGGTACATAAAATTTATGGCTTTCATGTTTGATCTCATGCTTCTCAAAGTTAAGCAACTCTGAGGCTAACTTAGCCTGGATATTGCTAATAATCTCTTGGGAATCAGTGAATACATAGTTGGACAAAAAGCCCAGTAAAATAATTGAGTTGGTGATAACATAGTATTCATTGCTGTCTAAATCTTTATACTTAAAATTCAGTCCCCATAGAGTTCGATCGCTTTTTAAAGAACGTAAGCATTGCGTTAACAGTTTGACGCTATCAGAGAGTAATTTATTGTGCTGACTCGTGCTAATTAACTCGCTTCTTCGCATAGAGGCTATACAAGACAGATATTTGCCCTCTGCCATAGGATGATAAGCGACTTCCTCGTAATAAAAGTCAGAACTATTACCTTGAGCCAATCTATACATTTCTATATGATGCTCACAGTGATACCTAATTAAAGCTAAAAAACTTAATTTGCTAGTATTTATAGGAGTTTGATTGGAATTGTCTGACTTATTGTTCTCCTCACTCTTGACATTTTCAGGTGACTTATTCTTCCATTTCAACAATTGAGTATGATAAGTTTCAGCTTCTTCAAAACGATTTTGTTGATTCAGACAATCAATTAAGCTCTCATAGGCTAATTGGTGATTAGGGTTAAATTTAATTGCTTTTTTTAAGCTGGCGATCGCTGCATAATAATTAGCTTGTTGTACTAAAGCTCTACCCAGTTCGTAATAAGCTTCAGCAAATTTAGGATCGATTTTCAGAGCCAGATGGTAGTTGTATTTTGCACGATCATATTTTTTTTGCTGGAAAAGCACTTTTCCCAACTCAAAATAAGATTCAATAGTAGATGAGTTTTGCTCAATAGCTTTCTCAAATTCATATACAGCTTCATCTAATTCATTATTTTCAGCTAAAGCTTGTGCTAATAGATGGTGTGATAAATGGTTATTATAATTGAGCTTGGCGTTTTTTCGATACAAGGAGATTGCTTCGTTTAAATTGCCTGATTTCTGGTAATATTTAGCCAACTCTAGTAAATTATAATTTTTCATATTATAAAACCATAGATTTTGAAATAGAAATAATACTCAATTTAATTAAAAAAAATTTAATTTTACTTATAGGTTGCTATTTTGAACGTTGAGCAATTGTCCAAAAGAACTTACCTCGATCTGATGGAAGTAGATTGATCAAGCTCTTTTCTAGCTTTATACAATCTGTTAAAGAGTTCTGAATTTCTGAACTAGCGTTTGGGAAATTCTGATTCCATTCTGGTGGTAACAGATCGACTAAAAAACGATAGCCACGAATTTCAGCTATACTCAAATTACATTGATTGAATAGAGTTTGTATTTCGTCAGTAGAGTACAAATTTCTGACTCTTTGGTTTGGCAATTGAGTAACTGCATTCATCTCAACAGGATGTTCTTTGTTGATCGATGATACAATTAGCGTTCCACCCACACAAAGCGCTGAAGATATTCTATTTAAAGCAAGATTAATGTCCTTGAGATAATTAATGGTTGCTCCCAAACAGATAACGTAGTCAAAATCCTGAAGATTATTAGGTAAACTATGTATGTTCCCCAAAACCCAATGAATTGTACTGTCTCCATACCTATCTTGTCCAACTGATATCATCTGAGGGGAAATATCTACTGCCGTTAGGTCACACTTTAAACCAAGCAGAGCTTTCAATTCTCTTCCTCCCCCAGAACCCAAAACGAGGCATTTGGAATTTGGTTTGACCAACTCAAGAAGCCAGGAATTTTCGATCTCGTTCGTCATCCTTTGTATCGGATATGTCTCCCAAATATTAAAGTATTCCTTGGCAAGTAAATCATTAGCTTTAGATTCATGATGTTCATTAATTTTAATTTCTACCCATGTACTTTGCTCCTGTAAAGCCAAATTTTTCATTCCTTTTGTACATAAGTGCCACCGTTGTATTTTCTCGTATGGAGCATCAAATACATTAACCATATCCACATCAAAATATTTGCCAAGTATTTGATGATAATCCAATTCGCCTAAAGATCTGTAACCACCTACACGATATTCTTGAAAAGCATCTTTTCCATAATATTCTGTGATTTGCTCAACATCGGTGCGTTCTATGGTTGTTAGGCCTAGATTTAGCATTTCCACATTCAAGAACACACCACTGGGCTTGAGTACGCGATGAATTTCTGATAAAGCAGCATTTAAGTCATAAACGCAGTTCAAAACACAGCTTGCATAGACAGCATCATAAGTGTCACTATTAATCTCTGGCATGGCGCAAATATCAGCCAAAATATCGGGTTTCACCTGCGGTCTTATATCTATGGTGTCTATTGATAAACCTTCAATTGCGCCTAAAAACCTGCGCTCGCTACCAGAAGGTGAAATTAACAACATTTTTTGGTGCTTGAGGTTGACATTAAGTAAACCACTATTATAGGCTTTAGCAAACGTGCGGACGCGCTCGCTGGAACCACATGAGGGGCAAGAGCGTGGTTTCCCTTTGTGTAACTTGAAATCAGCTACAGGCGCACCGCAAATAATACATTTACTCTCGTCCGAATTAATTGATGATTCAGCTTTCAAGCTACTTGTGCATTCCTCATCAAACCAAGTTTTATCTGAGCTACTCAATAGACCAACTGAATTTTTGACGATTTGAGAAACTTTTTCGCTATCTAAACCTTCTCCACCCAATCCTAGCGCCCCAGTCCAAGACATGGAGCCAAAGTGAATACATAAACCACTCTTTGAAGATTTTCTAAAAGCTGCAAAAGCCCCAATTTTTCCATTTGGAGAATTTTCTCCACAGCAGTATCCAATTAAGTAGAACTCCGAAAACGAACGAAGAGCCGTTCTGTCCAAAACCGGAATTCCATCTGAGTATTTTTCTATCGGTATCCCATCAAAAGCGGTGCTAGGTAATCTAATCTTATCGCCCGCTTTGAGTCCAGTTCCATCAAATAGTTTGGAGTTATTAAGAATAGTGAAATCACCATATCCGGGATCGGACTCATGGGGCTTATAATTTAAAAAACCACCATCAAAAGGATTAGGCCCGATGGAATTCAAAACTGGATAAGCATCGCCCGTCCCTTTCCAGTGTTTGTTCGGAGACTTAATTCGGTATTGATCGCCACAGTTTACTGACTCTGCTTCAACATACATTGTTTCTCCTGACAAAAATATCGCAGAACCAGCAGCCTGAATGAAATTATCTAAACCTATTCTGGCTCTTCTTGTCCAATACTCGCTTCGACCGATTATAATCACTAGCTTAGACAACTTAAGAACATGGTGTTCTCTGAGACAATCATCACCAACAAAGCTAATTTTATTTTTTTCGGTGAAAGTTTCTACACTCCATTTAGTGAAACCTTCCATCCACATACTTTTTGTTGCAATCGGTGTACTTATGGGGCGGCGAGCAGAAAAAGGATGACGCCTTTCTCCTGATAAATAAGATTGAGTATAAGCATTGTACCCAAACATAGTGTTAAAGAAATGCATAGTTGTCAAAGGAACGACAACTGTTAAATTATTAGGTTCAAATGTTCTCGAAACAAAAAAAGCATACTTGCCATCTATGTAATAGATGCCACCTGCCATTTCTTGAGGAATTGTTACAATCCCAATAGATTGATAGCTTGTGCCATATTCAGGATTGCAACTTTGCCCTTCAATCCGTTCGGGAGGGTTGACAAGCTCAATTTCCAAGATAGCAGCAAGCTCCATCGCTCCATCCAGTATCGAAAGCTTCACTGCTCTAGAACTAGAGATGTTTGTATAAACACGATAATCTAAACCTGCCTCAACAACGTGACCATCAAAAAAGACCCACTCATCTTTTTGCAAGATGTCGCACTTCTCGATTTTATCTACATGATTAATAGATAGTTGGATGAAGTTGTTTTTTTTCATTGATCTGCCTCCTCATCAAATAATAAGACCAGTTTGCCTGTATCTTCCTGAAGTTTTACAATGCCACCTGCTTTAAATGTAAAACATATCAATGTATCTTTTCCCACATGACGTACTTTGACTTCATAATTGGAATGGCTAGGGGTATTAAATTCTTGCTCCACAGCTATTGTAAACCCTTCTATATCAGTCTTTGAATTATTTTTTAGTATGGTTTTTTCATCTCTATCAAAGAGAATTTCAACTTGTTCTAATGCAACCCAGTAAGCCAATATCTTACCAATGGTACTTGCGTGAATTTTCCCTTCAGAAATACGATTGTGAATGCGTTTCAAAACTGTATCAAAAAATGCACTTGAACGTGCAGTTCCATCATCAGCAATTTTCAGGTACTGTAAAAAAGAATATGGTTTCTCATATAAGGCACCTGGATAAGTGTGATTGATACAGACACCGTGTTCATTGATTAATGAATCCAACTCTTGTTCTGAGTATCCCTTTAAACTACCTCCACGAGTAGATATCCACGAGATTAAATCACCTGTTTCTGTCGAATGCCTCCAGTAAAGCGGTGTATGACACCAGTCTCCTAAGCGAATTTGCTGGGAATTAATTGTAATCCCCTCATCTACCGTCATATCCTCAGAGCCAGTTTGCCAAAAATACTGAAATCCAAAGTCCTTCCATATTTTTGCCATGTAGTACGGGGATTGTTGTTTAGCACCCTGTCCTGAAAGACCACAATGAATTGCCAGGGGACTATGATCGATCCACGTCTGGCTTTGAAAATTATCAGAAAAGTATTCTACAGTTTCTTTTGCAGCCTTGGGTAGAGCATTATCAGGTTGAGGTGCATGGGGGCAAATTTCATAACCTAGCTTCGCTAACTTAAAACAGAAATCCTGAAAATACAAATCATCGAGCATTGACGAAGTTGTATAAGGAAAAGCTTTGCTACAAGGTAATTTACTTGGATTCGCATAGTACACAGATTTGGTTACAGGAATTCCCCACCGGACAAAACCACCAATAGCATCTTTCGCGTCTATAATATCTGAGCGACCAAAGTAGGCAGCTCGATGAGTATTGATACAGGTTCTATCTGCGTGTTCAGTCCAAAGCAGTAATGCCTCAGAGCAAAAGGGTATATGCATTAAACGTGGAAGTATTGCAGGCGGTTTTCCAAGTCGAAGCGAAAACTGTGAGATGCTTGCATCCTTGTCATTTCGATGGCTTGTTGAATGATTCTCAGTAATGTTAACCATCACACCTTTCCGTAACTCTGGTTCTAAATGATTGTAAAACCTATGATCTCTATAGTCATCAAGATTTACCGCCAAGTCAAAATCTGCTCCGTCAACCATAAAGTCAACAACCCTTATGTAGACCCTACCAACACCAGTTGCAGAATATGAGTGTGGTGAGACTGAAATAAATAACTCTTCACATTCAAAGACTCGATCAAAGTAAAAGTTATCAACAACACTATCAGAAGCGCACTGAAAGGTTATTTTTGCTTCCCCTTCCTTGACGGATACAGTTACTGATTTTGGTTTTGAGTCAAGGTTATACCAGCATATTTTTAGTCCACAGACCTTGGTGACACTAGCGAATTGAGAAGAAAACTGTACATCTTCAAAATTGTAACTAACTGCCGACGCATAATACTTTGGATGGATATCTGGAGTCGCAGCGAAGACATCGTGAGGAGGGTTGAAAAATTTACTGATTGACCTGAGCTTAAATTGAGCCGATGGACGATATACACTTAAAGAAGAAATTTCGGGAACATGATAAATATGCAAACCCACATCATTTCCTTCCCCAAATAATGCTCCTTGTTTATCAACATTATAGTAACGCTGAAATATTTTTGAGTCGATTTTCCTGTTTTTTCGATAAACTTTGCATAAAGAAGGAAGGTCATTCCAAACAAGGCGCTCGTTAATAACATCAAGAGACTTTAAAAACTTCCTGTTTGCGGTAACAGAAACCTCTTGACTGTGATGCTCAAATGAAAACTTTATGCTTACAGCTATTTGATCACTGTGACCTTTAATAATCCAGGTACAAGACTCATCTAGAATATCAGCTTGAGTTTTTTCAAACTGTGTAATTTCCGCAACAGCACGCTTCCATATAAACACTCCTCTCTCTGTCAAAAGCGCATTTTCTTTAGGTAAGGTATCAATACGAATGCGGGTTTGATCGATTTCAACAACATTAGCTGTATGCACCACTGGAAAATTTGCCCGCCCAGACTGAAATTCATTACGAATTTCAATCGTGTCGCCTACCTGAAGGTTATCAGTAGTATCTAATTCTATCCAATAATCTTTTATTCCGTAGTAAACTCTGTAAATTGTTGCATATTCGCATACATAAGAGGCTAAACGGCAAATCTTTTTTAAACTTTGCTTACTGCGAAAAACAACCTTACCTTCTTCTAACGTTGCACAATAGTAGTCCGTCTGAAATTCTTCACTGACGTTAATGTTGCTCATTTTTTTTACTCGTGCTCGTTCTAGCATAGAGGAAGCAGTTGTCGAACTAGGGTTAATCTCAATAGCTTGAAGTAGATTTTTAATAGCTTCATCTAATTTGTTTTGAAGAATTAAAATTTCTCCGACTTTGATATAAGCCCAATAAAACGTGGGATTTCTTTTGATGATATTATAATAAAGGTCAAGAGCCAAAGTTAGCTCTCCTTGTCGCTGTAAACCACTTGCTTTTTTGATTATGCTGTTTGAAATCATTTTCAATTTACCATTCTTAGACTATGTTAATAAAATTAATTTATATCAATTCTTAATAATTGATTCTCCTTATATTGACAGAATTTACTCATAACAGGTACGTTACCAACTATCATCATCTACATATCCAAATTGTTCTAAATATTTTTGAGCTTTATCTTTAAATATAATCTTTTCTTGTTCATTCATCTCTGTTTTCCACTTTCCTCTACCATCAAAAATTGGCTGATTAATTTGCCAGTTTCTCAATTGGGTATGTACAGCTTGACCAATATGAGTTTCAGGTTTTTGGATTTGCTCGCCGTACCAAAACCTGGGTGTCTTATGATAATCAAGCATACTTGAAGTATAGTCTTCTTGTAAAAATTCACACACATCTTTTAAAGTTGTTGCTGGATTGACAACTAAACTTTCATATTTGACTACTTTCACTCTATAATCATTCCAATATTGAAGACCTGCTAAATTATCATAAATCCATCGGTCAACCATTGTAGAGAAAACACCATTCGGTTGTCTTGCTTTCAAAGAACAAGCAACATCTCTGCCATCTCTTAGCATTAATATAAATTGCGCTTCTGGTCTATATAAAGATAGTTGTCCAATCTGAAAGATGTGGGTGGGCGTTTTTTCAACCCAACACTTTTTGCCTACTTCTCGACATTTTCTATCCCACTGATGAAGAGTAGCTCTTATTTCACAATCACTTTTCATAAAAAGATTACTTTCTTTAGGGATAGGGTGAAGCGAGGGATGAGAACTCAAAATCGCCAGCATAATTGAAGTTCCACTATGACCACAACCGACTATAAAAATAGGGTTTTTAACCATGTCTTTTGAACTGCATGGCTTAATGAATAAGGAATTATGGTAACGCTTAACTTCATCGGGATTAATCTGAATAGCGTGTGTGTAACATGATCTCGATTCATTAAAACTTCCCATTTGAGCTTTGGCATTTCCAAGATTTTGATAATACCAAGCTGAATGAGGGCTGATTGCAATGGCTTTCTGAAAACAAGTGATTGACTGGCTGATTTCACCTTTTTCTAATAACACTTCTCCTAGTTTATTCTGAGCTTCTGGAGATAAAGAATTCAGATGAATCGCCTGTTGTAAAGAATTGATAGCTTCGTCAAAGCGTTTTTGCCTGAAATATACTTTCCCCAAGTTATAACGAAGCCAAAAACAGTTGGGATAAAGTTTTACAGCTTTCTGGAGAACAAAAATAGCAATGTAAAAAGAACCAAGTTGATGTAAAAGCCGATCAAAACTATTATTTAAAGTATCAAGATTTGGCTTTCGTTTTAAAGCTTTTTTCATAAAATCAGAACCGCTTCATCAAATTAACCTTGCCACCTGAGTTGATTGGCTTTTTTGCTCAAACGCTTTTGAGACATATGAGATCAATATTTTAAATTGAATGAAAAAACAAGCATTTTACATCTTCCTCAGTTTCTCGAACCCGATTGCATCTTAATCTAATCCTTCTCTCAATACACCAACCACCTTCTCAATCACTTCCTCCTCCAACTCCGGCCAAATCGGTAAACTCAACACCTCCTGCGCCGCCAAATCGCTCACCGGACAAGCCTCATATTGACCTTTATAAACAGGTAACTGATCCTGTGGCACAGGATAATAGATCATAGTCCCAATCCCCTGCTCTGCCAAATACGCCTTCAACCCATCGCGCTTTCCGCCAGTCACCCGAACCGTGTACTGATGAAACACATGACCCTCAGCCAAACCCGGAGTCACCACACCCTCCACATCCGCCAATAACCGATTATACACCTCAGCCACCCGACGCCGACCCTGATTCCACTTATCAATATAGTGCAGCTTCACCCGCAACACCGCCGCCTGAATCGTATCCAACCGGGAATTATACCCCACAACCTCATTATGATACTTTTTCTTCGCTCCATGAATTCGCAGCATCCGAGCCACCTCAGCCACCCACTCATCATCGGTGACAATCATCCCCCCATCACCATAACCCCCCAAATTCTTAGACGGGAAAAAGGAAAAAGCCCCCACATCACCAATCGTACCCGTCGCCTTACCACTAATCGCCTCCCGTGTCTGTTCCTGACAAACACAATCCAACTGACACTGACCCGCATACCTCGCCCCAAAAGACTGGGCGCAATCCTCAATCACCTTTAAACCATGTTCCTGGGCAATCTCCCTAATTTGTCCCATCGCCGCAGGTTGTCCATACAAATGCACAGGCATAATCGCCTTAGTCCGAGAAGTAATCTTATCCCGAATCTGCTGGGGGTCAATGTTGTAGGTACTCCCGTCAATATCAGCAAACACCACCTTCGCCCCGACGTTATTAATCGATTCCGCCGTCGCAAAAAAAGAAAAAGGAGTGGTAATCACCTCATCCCCTTCTCCAATTCCCGCAGCCCGCAAACCAATCACCAAGGCATCCGTACCGGAATTCACCCCAATGGCATACTTAACCCCCAGATAAGCCGCCACCTCCCGTTCAAATTCCTTAACATCAGGCCCCATAATAAATTGACTCGACTCAATCACCCGATTGATAGCCGCCTGAATCTCCCCCTTAATACTTTCGTATTGTGGTTTTAAATCCAAAACAGGAATCTTAGTCTGACTCATTTTAAACAAATCTCCTCACTCTAAACTTGTTCAATTTCCACAGCCGAAATCTTTCGATATTTCACGCCAATCGAATCAACGGCGTACCCCTCAGCATCAAACTCCAACACATCCCCGTAGGCGCTCATCCAACCGATGAGTTTTGCAGGTACTCCCGCCACCATCCCGTAAGCCGGAACATCCTTCGTCACCACCGCCCCCGCAGCAACAAAAGCGCACTCATGCAGCGTTATTCCGCAAACAATCGTGGCATTCGCCCCAATACTCGCCCCCCGTTTAATTACAGTCGTTAAATAATCATCACTGGTATTGCGGGGAAACTCAGAACGGGGGGTTTTAATATTAGTAAACACCATACTAGGGCCACAAAACACATAATCTTCTAGAATCACCCCCTCATAGAGAGAAACGTTATTCTGAATTTTGCACCCATTCCCGATCGCCACATTGTTAGCCACGAAAACATTTTGCCCAAAGGAACAATTCCGGCCGATCTTAGCCTTGCCCATTATATGACAAAAATGCCAGATTTTAGTTCCCGCCCCCACATCGGCACCCTCGTCCACACAAGCCGACTCGTGGACAAAATAATCAGCCATTCAACAACTCCGTCGCCTTGTCCAAAATTTCCACCACGGCCACCCCATTCCAACCGTCCGACAGGGGACGCCGCCGACTTTTCACGCAGTCCAAGAAATGCTGACACTCGATCCTCAACGGCTGAGAATCCGCCACTTCCACCACCTCGCTGCCATCATCTCGATTATTCAAATCCCCATCAACCCCCTTATCATAAATCGTGATTTTTTGCAACACCTCGTCGTAAACCAACATCTGCCGGTCCCCAATCACCACCGTATCCCGAGCCAACACCGGCCAATACCAAGAACAGTGGACGTGGGCCGTCTGGCCCCCGGCAAAATTCAGATCGACGTGGACGTTATCCTCGACCCCGGGCTGCAACATGGCGTGACCGCCCGCCGCCACCCCCTGCAACTGCGGTTTTCCCAACAACTCCAAAATCACCGAAACATCATGGGGGGCAAACGACCACCAAACATTTTCCTCGCGCCGCACCCGACCCAACTTGAGCCGTCGAGTCGCCACGTGCAGCACATTTCCCGCCTTGCCCGTCGCCAAATAATCTCGCATCCAATCGATGGCGGGCTGATACAGCAGCAAATGACCCACCATCAAAATTCGAGATTCCCTATCCGCAAACGTCGCCAAATGCCGCGCCTCATCGGTTCGCAGCGTCATCGGCTTTTCCACAAACACATCCTTGCCCGCCTCCAAAGCCATCATCGCCAACTCATAGTGACTCGGGGCGGGGGTCGCCAAAACCAACGCCGGCACATCCGTCGTCAGGGCTTGCTGATAATCTTCATAAATCGACATCCCCGGATAAGTGGCGGCCACCTCTTCCCGCAAGCTGGGGTTGACTTCCACAACGCCCGCCAACGCCCCCAACTCGTGAAAATTTCGAGCCAAGTTTCGCCCCCACTTGCCCGCACCAACAACAATTACCTGAGTCACAGTAAAATCACCTTTTCCTGATTGCAGTCCAAATGTCGAGTCACACCCCGAGTATCGAGAACGGCACGGGCCTTCTCCACCAAATTGACATAATCAATCCGAGTATGATCGGTTGCAATTAACACCAAATCTGCGTCTGCAATTGTTTCATCCGTCAAGTCCACCGAAGACAACTCATGGCCGCCGACGGGCAGATCGGCAACATAAGGGTCATGGTACACCACCTCGACCCCATCTTTCAACAAAAACTCGATCACCTCAACGGCCGGCGACTCCCGCCAGTCTCCCAAGTCTTTTTTATAAGCCGCTCCCACCACGAGGATCTTCGCCCGACTGGGTGCAATCCCCCTCTGATTCAGAACGCGCCAAGTTTTCTCCCGGACAAACTGCGGCATCTTGCGATTGATCTCTCCCGCCAATGCAATAAAGTGGGTATTGAAATTAAATTCCTTAGCCTTCCACTCCAAATAGTGGGGGTCGAGGGGAATGCAGTGGCCGCCCACCCCCGGCCCCGGATAAAAGGGCATGATGCCAAAGGGCTTGGTATTCGCCGCATCCAACACTTCCCAGACATTCAACTCCAAGCGATCGCACAAGATGGCCAACTCGTTAACCAACGCAATGTTGACCGCCCTAAACGTATTTTCAAAAACCTTGACCAACTCGGCCGCCTTGGCACTGCCGACCGGAACGACGTGAAGGATCGTCTGTTGATAAAATAAAATTGCAATTTCTAAAGAGAGCGGATCGGAAGCCCCCACAACTTTATTCGTATTCCGAGTTGTATATCGCTTGTTGCCGGGATCGACCCTTTCGGGAGAGTAGGCGAGAAAAAAATCTTTCCCCTGTTCGAGTCCGCTCACTTGCTCCAAAATCGGCTTCATCACCTCATCTGTCGTCCCCGGATAGGTCGTAGACTCCAGCGTAATGAGTTGTCCGGGCCGCAAACGCTTGGCAACTTCCGCCGTCACACTCTCGATATAACTCAAATTGGGTGTCAAATTTTTCGTCAGCGGTGTCGGCACGCAGATCACGATCACATCCGCTTCCGATACCCGATCGAAATCAGTAAAAGCTGTTAACTTTCCCTCGCCGACCACCAACTTTAACTCTTCATCCTTGACATCCCCGATATAATTCTGACTCCGGTTCACTTGTTCGGCCCGGGCCGGGCTCTGCTCGATGCCCATCACCCGAAACCCAACCTTTGCCTTTTCGACGGCAAAAGGTAAGCCGACATACCCCAATCCCACAACTGACACGATCGCCTCATGGGTTTTAATTTTATCCTTTAGCTTGTCCGAACAATCCATTTCCCGTTTCCTGTAATTTTATTTAGCAATTGGCAATCCGACCATCTTATCTCAAAAACCAACCCCACCAAAGCGCCCCCGTGTTCAGCATTGTTTATCCTCCCGTAAACAAAAGATAAATTTTCTCGATTTGACTGGCGGTGAAAAAATGCCGGGTAAACTTGGAATTCAAACACGCTTCCAAATATTTGTCGGGCAACTTCATATTTTTCATCACTGACACAACTTGCATCTCATCAGACTCGTCGCCCCATCTCAAACTTTCGACCCCCAAAAACATCGAAACGATCCTTTCTTTTTCAGACGGACTGATTTCATCTTGTAAAATCAAAACGTGATGATTTTGACGGAGATAAGTCTTCCACCCTAAAATCGAAAAAGGAGATGAGTAAGCATCAAACTGAAGGTCATTTTTCAATTTATCATCCAACCATTTGATGGCACAAAGCGGATCTGAATTGACCAAATTGACACACAGTTTTTTCCAATCCAATCCCTCTATCTGGCCCTCAGAAAGTTCTGAATAACACCCGTTCATCTGTCGCAACAAAAACATGATATTAGATGCGATCGGATTTTTGATGACGACAATCATTTTGACCCGATCCCCAATTTTAAAGATGGGGATTTCCGGATTTTGCAGACTTGAACCGGGAAAATTAACCGAAAACTTATCCGTATAATTTTTGATTAAATTGGACATCGAATTGGCGCTCCGACCATCCATACCCCAAATCAATAACTGGTTTGATTTTGTGGGAGATTCTAAAAAAACAGATTTGGGAATAGAACAGCCGAAGTCTTGTTCTTCCAAAATCAAATCTTGCAAAGAAACAGTTTGATTTGCCAACTGACTTTCAAAAAACGGATTTTCAAGCGTTTGCAGAAGTAGATTTGCTTTCCGATGCCGGGGAACACGAGACAACAAGTGGTTCAAGGTGGCGATCGCCTCGGCTTGTTTTCCACTCTTCCCCAACGCAACAGCCTTTCCATAAAGCAATCCCAACAGATCTGGCCTGAAACTAATGCACTGTTCAAATAACCGGACTGCTTCTTCATGTTCTTGATTTTTCAAACTATCTATTGCGCGATTTCTGAGTCCGTGAAAATACTTCCTTCCACTCAATCGATGCTTGTCGATAATGTGTTCTGCCCGAAAATCGCGTTCAACCGAAGGTGGATGTTTTAAAGGAAAGCCCACGGATTCTGTTGGCAAGTTGGCAATTTCATCGACTTCCCAGGTCGTGTGAGCCGCTTCGGAGCCGAAACCAATATTAGTAATCAAATTATAATTCGAGTTGACCGAAAGCCCTCGATTGGCAAAGCACGCAAAACTCCAAGCCCATCCCCACGAATTAAAGCCATTATAAATCAGATCGAATATTGTTTCCCAGTATTTCGTAGCTCGTTCGGACTGAAGCAGATCCTTGAGCCAGCTCGTTTTCCGAAGTTCCGGCCACAGCTTTAAACTGCCATCATACAACTGCCAAGCTCTCCGCCAAGTTGCCCAACCACAGTAAAAACTGTAGCACGAAAAAAAATAACTGTACTCTGGAGATTTATAACCGTGGGTATTTTCTCCGATAATCTGCATCACCCGGCCATCATCCCGATACCGTTCCAACAACTCCTGACAAAACCAAAAAAAACTCGGGTCGGGAATGCAATCATCCTCCAAAATAATCGCCTCCTCCACCAACCCAAACACCCAATCCAACCCGCTGGAAACCCGCTCCTTGCAGCCCAAATTGACATCGGAATAGTTCGTCAACACCCGACAATCCCAATCCACCCCCCCGACAATCCGCCGCGTTTGGGCACACTTTCGGGCCTCCGCCGCATCGCCCGCCCTCGGGCCGTCGGCAATCACCAGCAGTTGGGACGGCTTCACCCGCCGAATCACGTCAAACACCCTCCGCGTCGTGTCCGGACGCCGGAAGATAATCAAAACAACGGGTGTCGTCAGCGATTCCGATGGGGCCATGAGCGCTGGGGGTTGACAGGATGGGTGCGACGCTCTCGATTATACAGGCAAGATGCCCGTGCTACACGAAGAGCGTGAGTTTAGCAGGAATCGCCGTTCGGTTTAACGGAACAAAGCGTTCGGTTATCCGCACTTGACAATTTTTTAAAAATATGTAATGGAGCGCCGGCTGAGTTACAGGAGTCAATATCCGGTGCGATCGCGCTTCTGTTGGGACAGCTTCACCCGCCGCATCACA